>JAYUVA010000280.1:0-2689 GCA_043754375.1 Candidatus Kuenenia sp.
CGGCGCGATCGACAGGATTAACTTTCCACATGGCGTATTTCGACCCCAAGTACATCGATTCAGACATCTAACGACGTGGCGACAAGTCTTGACGCTGTAGTCGCTTTGGTATCACTCTATGCATGTTTTTCGGCCAAAGCTGCGAATGCCATAATCCAATTAATTTTACAGACCTGACGGCAGGTATTCCGACGTCTTAAGTCCCTCAGAACTAACCGTTCTGAGTTAGATGCGGTTTCGTTTTCACTACACTCGAGTGATGTCGACCGACTCGGAAAAAGGAACATCATCAACCGCCTGGTCACGACCGGAGCGGGAAATCAGATTTCACTTCACTGCTCCGGTCCGACACACTGCTGCAGGATCAATCTGATCTGCCGCATCGCTCAAATCTCATCCCGACGCGCTGTCAAAAAGACAACACCAATCAGGTAGGATTAGCCGAACGAACTACGCTCAGCCGATGTGACCGACGCGCGCGAGTTGGTCTGCCGTCACTCGGAGAAATGAGTTGCATTTCGGCATATCCAAGAAAACCGGCGACCTGATGAGACGCCATCACGACCCAAGCTCAGCGACCCGACCCACAAGACGCCACGATTGCAACAGTAGCACACCGGCCGGGTTCGCTGCAACGCATGGTTAGGGCCTCTCTTTAGCTTCAGCGTCATCATTGACTTTCAGTCCACAACTAGGGCAACAATTCCATTTAAGCCACTCATTCACATTTTCTGCTACTCCCCAGCAATAGCTGCATCGCGGACAATAGGAGGCGGGGCGGTTGTGGTCGGTCGAGACCCGTCCGATAACATACACTATCACTGAAACTAACATTCCTGCTACGGCTGAAACTCCCATTTTCTCTCCGAAGGTGCGATCTGGTTCTATCAAGCCGAACCATGCAGCAACACCAGCCACAAGCCCTGCGAGAGCGGTCGCTAAAATCCAACGTCCATCCTGCCTGTTCTTTTCGATGGTGAGCTTCTTCATTCGCGCAATCTCTGCGGCAAATCTCGGATCCATCTCGTGTGGTGTCATGTATGCCCTAACGCAAAGGTCAGCAACGGGAGCCAGCCGCCGATGACGTTCGTATTTCACTCTGAGCGAAACGGCTGGCTCCCGTTCGCTGCACCGTCTGGTTCGCACTTTTCCAGGGCATCCACAACCCGCGTGCCTGCCAGGTAGTCATGCAAACACCGGCGTTCTTTTCCAAAAATCAAGAAGACGGCCACACCTGGAATAAATCCAACAATCGGAATGTAACTGAAGACCCCAGGGATAATGTATCGAATAATAAATATCTTGCCGAAACGTGGAAGTTGCCCATTCACGTCAACGATTTTTGTCTTCATAGCCAGTTTACCGAGCGTCTGGCCGCGATTGAAAAGCAGATATCCATTCAGCACCAGGAAGACAACCCAGCCTGCGGCAACCACCATGGCCTGTTGACCGAACGTCATGCCCTCATAGCGCTGAGCTACCCCTGTTGCAAACTGGATTGGCCCGATAACCACGACCAGGATCAAGCCGTCGATCAAAAAACCGCTCAGTCGTTTCCACCGACTCGCAAGGGTTGTGGTTTCGTTCATCTGCACGTCCTCCCTCTCTGCGAACGCTCAGCTCACCGATGGCGGCCCTTCGGTGAGCTTCTTGTTCTCAACTGGCGCTGCTGGGCCGCCATTCGGTGCAGCACAAAGTTCGGCTGGCGTGGTTCCTGGAGCCAAGGCCGCTCTTGAAAGGGCCGCGCGCTTCTGTCGCTGCTCATCGATGTAATCGAGGACGTAGGACAGCATCAGAGGAATGGCACCAATCAGGGGCGAACTCGGAGGAACGAGTGCGACGGTCACAAGGGCAAGGACAAGAAAAGCAAGATAATCCCGGAATGGAGGCCTTTTGCGGTAACGAACGGTGACGGCAATCGTAAACAGACCGGCGGAGGTCAAGGCGTGAGAACCCGTGGCCACACCGACGGCTGAAAGTGACAGCCCGAAGGCAAAAAGCGCGATACTAAGTTTGTCTCGATTGCTCATGTTAGCCTACGTGTTGCCGAACGAATTGCGATCTATGCGGCTGGCGATTAGCCGACGCATAGATCGTGCGTTGAACTTTTCCGCTTCGTGAGTGGTCTGCTACTTTGCAGAATCAATCGAGGTCACTCAGCGGCCATCGGGAGTTTATCGATCGGCCAGCAGCTTGTCACCTGGATTTTGGCCGGTGTGATCATGCCTGCCGAAACAGACGCACCGATTGTACGTCGTCGACGGTCGCCCGACGAAGGTTCGGCGAGCACCTGAACATGGCGAATCGGACAAATTCCAATGCCACGCGCAGCAGGAAGAGATTCTTGCCGATCGAAAATGGCCGACGAATTCATGCTGCATCGCGTTGTCGCGTAGTGCTTCAGTCATCTCGATACCAGTGCGGACGATGAGGACTGTACATGAGGATTCGCCAGCTCGGCTTCTCGTCAAATCCGATCCTGCGCATCTTCAGCTTGCACTTCGGACAGCACGGTGTGGTGTCGGAATCGGGCGCAGCGGCGAGACTGGAAGCTGGCGTTTCGGACGGCTCGACCGCGAGACCACCCGACGCCAGTAACGCGCGGCATTCGCCGAGGTAGTCATTACGGCGACCGTTCCAGTATCCGCCGAAGCGATGCGTCTTCGTGTAGCCTTTCGGCAGAATGTGC
>JAYUVA010000281.1:0-5912 GCA_043754375.1 Candidatus Kuenenia sp.
TTCAGTGAGCGGCACGGCGCTAGCCGCCGGTTTTCCCTTTGTTTTCAGGAACAGTTACCGGTGGCTAGCGCCATTCCGCTCACTAAGTCCACGCCATTGGGGCTGGCCCCAATGGAAAACCAACCACCTCCAGGCTTTTGCTTCAAGACATGCATGCCGTGGCCTGACGCCTGAGGCGACACTCGGTTGTCACTACGGGACTGAAATTCTGCAAAGGGTTCCGTGTTTGAGGTGATGCCGTTCACAAAAATGTGGGTAACGTCAAGGCTTCACGCTGGTAGCCACGTTTGCCAGAGAGTCGACGATTTGGAGGACACCCAATGTTCTGGCAAACGGGGCTACGTTGCGTTGCGGGCGAAGCCCGCGCCAAGATTGTTGCTCCTTTGACAAAGTCGTCAATCAATTCAGATTGGCTCGTAAGATGCGGAAAGCCGTTGCCTTGCCTCCTCAGGGTTCATATTGAACAGGGTGCGACCAGAAGTGGTCCAGATGCGTTTGTTCCATTGGAATACGGCGCAGGCGTCGCGGATGTTAGTGACTGCGGCAACGTCTTCCATATCACTGCCTTCGATCGCTTCAAACCACAGGTTAATGGAAACCAGCAGATTCGGCTGATTCGTCGTGCGATCGCGGAGCAGGATCTGAGCCGACAGCCATTCGCAATTGCGCCACCGCAGGCCACGTGGAAGGCCGGTCGAGGATGCAAGTTCAAAGTACTGACGCTCAAGCGATTCACGATGTCGTTCAAACTGAAGCAACAGTTTGTCCGGTCTTGAAGCCGTGGGAAGCAAGGATCGGCTCAACTGTTGCAGATATTTAAAAACCACGATGGTTTCACTTTCCGGTCCGGTGATCCGGACACATCAGAGTTTCCCCAGCCTTCCATACCGGAACACTGGAAGGAGATTGTAACGACCGTTCGGATCATCATGGATTTTCGGGTCGAATCGGATCACCCGAAAACCCGAAAATCCTGATAGCGATGATAAATCTGTTTCTGTCGGGGCTATTGGCAATTCTGCGAACGCGGGTGATGGCAATACTGCGGATTTTACCGCGGACGGCTGTGACCTGTTCCCTGACTGGATGATCGACGACAAATAACAATTTCCGGGGGGGCATGAGATGAAATTCAAGGCAATTCGCGGTGGTGTCAGTTTTTTGCTGTCGATGGCAATGCTGGTCGGTTCGCCGTTGATGGCGTCCGCAACGGCGGCAGCGTCCGAAACAGTCGCCATCCGATCATCCGACTATCTGCTGGGTCAGGAAGGTGTCCTGGCGGGCAGCGTTCTCAATCAAAGCGGCCTGCCGGTTTCCGGTTTGCCCGTTCAGGTTTTGCATGAAGAACACGTGATTGCCACCGCTGTCAGCGACGAAAAAGGACAATTCGCCGTGCAAGGACTGCGAAACGGTCCACATACGGTGCAACTGGGAGCCTCACAACAACGCGTGCGGTTCTGGAGTGACACGGCTGCTCCGCCAGCCGCAGTTTCTCGCATGGCGATTGTTGTTGATGAAGAAGTTGTACGCGGCCAGTGTGGCGAAAGCTGCGGAGAAGGCTGTGGTGAAGGATTCGCTGGTGGACATCATGGAGCCTGGAGAACTGCGTTCGGCGTCCTTTTAATCGGTGGTGCCGTTGCCACAACGCTCGCACTGACGCTTGACGACAACGAAAACGCAGGTGCAGTAGTGAGTCCATAACCTTGCGACCAGAACGAATATCAAAATTCCCCGAACGCCGATTGTTATCAATCGGCGTTTTTTACTGCGCCCGCGGAGGAATCCGGAAAACCGTTACAACCTGACTCATCGTCACTACCTGCAATGTCCGATATCTCAGGAAGATCTGTCCATCCTGTCTATTCAGGAGAATCGCGCCACGAGTCAAACTCGACTGGCGCCTCCTGCAAGATGCGTTGCGTGAATAATTCGGAATTTACGCAGGGCAAGTTCTGCTGCACGGATCGGATGGCTGTCTGGGGAGGGGGTACTTTGAAAGTCTGTTTTTTCAAAGGAATGCGCCGGTGAAACGTCACGGCTTGCTCGCAGCAGGAATTCTTGGGTCAGCGACCGTAGTTTGTCTGCTCTTGAATCGATACAACGGACTGTCCGCGTCTGAAGAAGGGGCACGTTCCTTCCGTCAGGCACTGGACGGTACGGAAACGGCGGATGTCAATGACATCGAGGATGGCTTTCGCATTAACTATTACGATGCCACCTGGAACCGCGTCCTTCAGGATCTGGCGAAGCATAACGAGCTGACGCTGGTGATGGATAAAGTTCCGCCTGGCCGCTTCGCCCGGAAGGACAAACGCAGCTACGATGTGGACGATGCCATTCGCATCCTCAACAGCGAACTTGAATCGCAGGGCTATCGGCTGCTGCGGCAGAAACAGTTTCTGGTGGTGTTGAATCTGGACAAGGCACGCACCGAGTACGCTCGTCCCCGACTCACGCAGGCAGCTGAAGAATCCAACGCTGAGCGATCATCGACTATGGACCGGCTGATCCGTTCGGCATCGACATCGACAACAATCGACGATGTGGACGACAGTCAGGCTGCGCCGTTGCTGGAATCGAATCTTGATCGTTTTGAACCAGTGCGAAACAATTCACGTGCGGCGTCCGGCTTCGTAACATCGCCGCGCACGCGTCCGAATCGTGTTCGCCAGACTGCGGGATCCGACAGTCAGGTTCCCACGCCGAACGACTTCGGAACTCCGGTACGGCCTGTCTCAATGGCGGGTCCGGTTGTTTCCGACGAGCAGTCCGAGACACCAGCTCAGGGCCCGATGGAAGTGAGCGCGGTCGATGTAGAAAACGCAAAGGCCGCCGATCTGGCGCGCACAATCTACGTCGTATTTGAAAAACGTGCCGAACTGCAGGAGCAGGGCATCGAAGGGTTTCCGACGATTGCCGTTTACGATCGAGCGGAAGATGGTTCGGCAAATAAAGCGGTGCCTTCGCTCTTTCGCATCGGCATCGACCAGGTCACGAATCGCGTGCTGATTGAAGCTCCGGCATCGCGCATGACGCAGTTACGAAAACTTGTGACCGATCTTGATCAGCCTGCGGCACTTGACGGCGACAAAACAGTCAAGGTACTGCAGAACAATGGCATCAAGGGTGAGACTGCGAAACAGCTGAGCGAACAGATTCATCAGCTCGTTTCCATGTCTGATGAGACGGCCCAGGCGGCCGGTGGCACGACTCCACGACAGGACGCAACCGGAGATGAAGACGATCCGTCCATTAACCTGCGCGGCGAAGTCAATATTCAGGCGATGCAGGATATTGGCGTCCTGATTCTCAAGGGCAATGAGGCGGACGTGGAAAAGGTGCAGGAGATCATTCGGCGGCTGGAGAAAATGAGCGTCGGGTCGTTACCGGCAATTCACGTACTGACGCTCGAAAACATCGACTCGGAAGCCTTTGCCACGCTGTTAACCAGCGTTTACGAGCAACTGACGGAACTTCGTCAGCGTGGCGGCACAGCGCGTAAGACTGCCGCTTTCATTCCCGTCGTACAGCCAAACGCAATCCTGATCATTTCGTCTGAGATCGAACGAACTTCGATTCTGGAACTGGCGAAGGAACTCGACCAACCACTCTCCCCGGACTTTGAATTTGAAGTGTTCGCATTGAAGAGTGCGATCGCATCTCAAGTGGTGACAGCGCTCACAACGTTCTACGCCGAACGTGAGGGTCTCGGAACAAATGTGCGCGCGATTGCTGACGTGCGCACGAATTCAGTGATCGTGCAGGGGCGACCGAGCGAATTGGCAGAAGTGAAAAGGCTGATCGAAGGCATCGACAAAGACGCACCAGAAGCCGTGAATCGCCTGCAGGTCTTTCAACTCAAGAACGCCGTTGCCGCAGAGTTGAGCACAACCATTTCCCTGGCGCTTCAGGCCGTGATCAATCCACCACAGCAGACCCAAACAGGTCAGGGAGGATTCGGAGGCGGGCAGACTCAGGGTGCGCAGGAGCTGCGAACCAGCAAGTCCGTAGCACTTGAGTTTCTGACGACGACTGGCGGAGTCCGCGATCTGATTCGTTCGGGAATTCTGGCCGACGTCCGAGTCAACTTTGATGCACGTTCGAACAGCCTGCTGGTGACCGCTCCGGAATCGAGCATGAGTCTGATGGAAGCATTGATTGAAGCATTGGACCAGGCTCCCGGAGCAACCTCAGAGATCAAGGTCTTTACCCTGAAAAACGCCGACGCCCAGCAGTCGGTCGATACGCTGACAACGATGTTTGAGAACACGAATCAGGAGACACAGCTTGGGATTCAGCTCGCGGGAACAGAAGGTTCATCGAGCAGCCTGATCCCGCTGCGCTTTTCGCCTGACATTCGCACAAACTCGGTGCTGGCGATCGGCAGTGCGGAATCGTTGAGTGTGGTCGAAGCCATCCTGCTGCGACTGGACTCGGACGACACGCGTCAGCGAATGACCACCGTGATTCCATTGCGAAACGCTCCGGCAGATCAGGTTGCGGCGACCTTGCTGGATTATTTGACGCAGCAGCAGGCCCTGCAGCAGAGCGCGGCAGACCTGTTCAGCAACATCGAACGCATTCGCCAGGAAGTTTTGGTCTCTGCGGATTTAAACAGTAACTCGCTGATTGTCAGTGCATCACCTCAGTATTTTGAACAAGTCAATCAGATCGTGGAAGCGCTCGATGCTCAGCCACCGGAAGTCGTGATTCAGGCGCTGCTGGTGGAAGTCACTCTGGATTCGACAGACGAGTTTGGCATCGAACTGGGCCTGCAGGATCCTCTGCTGCTGGCTCGCAGCTTAGTCTCAACAACGACAGGTGCCACGACATCTGTGGCTACTACTGGTACGCCTGGTTTGAACTTTAACTCGACTGGTCCTCTGGGAAACAACAGCGGAGCGGGAGCCTTTCCCGGCACTGTTGCGACTCAGGGGTTGAGTAACTTTTCGCTTGGACGAAACAATGGCGACGCCGGTTTTGGCGGCTTCATCTTTTCGGCTCAGTCGGATGCAGTGAGCGTATTGCTGCGAGCACTGGCATCACGTCGGACGGTCCAGATACTGAGTCGTCCTCAGGTTCGAACAACTCACAATAATGAAGCGTTCGTCACTGTGGGAAAGAGCGTCCCGCTGAGCACGGGCCTTTCACAGACCAACAACAGCACGGTTTCAGGCGTGACATACCAACAGGTGGGTATTACGCTCCGTGTCACGCCTCGCATCACACCAACCGGCATGATTGCCATGAACGTGTTTGCCGACAAGAGTTCCCTTGATCCGATCGGTGTACCGATCAATGGCGCCACATCCCCTTCCATCAGTCAGTCACAGGCTCAGACGACGGTCAATGTACCCAATGGGCAAACCATCGTCATCGGCGGGATGATCACCAAATCCGATGGAACTGATGAACGGAAGGTGCCCTGGCTGGGCGACTTGCCTGTCGTTGGCAGAGCGTTTCGCTATGACAAGACAAGGACACAGCGTACGGAACTGCTGATCTTTCTGACACCGCGGATCGTGCTGAGTGATATCGATTCGGAACTGATCAAACAGGTGGAATCAGAGCGTCTGCACTTTATCGAATCGGACGCCGAGGAAATCCATGGTCCGCTCTACAGTGTGCCACAATCGACGGAGCATCAACTCTGGAAACCTGAGGAAGGCACATTTCTGACTCCTGATATGAAGATCGATGAAATGCTGCAACCAGATCCGAACGTGCCGTAATGCAGGGTGGGCCCAGTTTGTAAAACGCGGCCTTGCCGCATCAGCGACCACGCGCTGGCGATCTGTTGATTTAATGAGCGGAACGGCGCTACCCGCCGGTGAATGTCTGAAAACAACCCAACGCGGGCTTCGCCCGCAACCCAAAGTAGCCATCACGCTCCGCCGTGATGAGCATTTGTC
>JAYUVA010000282.1:0-10253 GCA_043754375.1 Candidatus Kuenenia sp.
GCTCAACCGACTGCGGATCACTTTCAGCTTTGCCTTGTCCTTGCGAATGTGGTTCAGTTCGAACTCCGACGGTTCTTCGGGCTTGCCGTGTTTGTCGCGTCGCTCAGGACAAAGCATCAACCACCGCCGGGCGACTTCAGAATCATCCCACTCCGCCACGACATCCGGTCGCGATCTCAGGACGAGATGAAAATGGTTGCTCAAAATCGCCTGACACAGCAAATCAATCCCAAAGTGGCGAGCCTGATGAATTAACTGCTCATCGAGCCACACTTTACGATGATCAAAGTTTTTCCCGCTGAACGCATCATCACCCAGCAGAAAACAGCGACGCACCGTGCGATTCATCACATGCACAATCGCGATTTCATCCGCCGCAAACACTTCCACTCGAGCCAACCGTGCCATGACCAGCCACCTTTCCCCAAGCAGATCAACCAATCCCAAAACTCAACCTTCCGCCCATCTTACCAACTCAGGCTGAACTGTCAACTATAAACCTGTGTCCCCGGCGTTTTGTCCGCCCAAGCGGCGCTATTGACTCAGGTCCAAGGCATTGCCGGGATTCGTGCGGAATGCCGCATCGGGATTTGCCAAGTCCAGACGCACACTGTGCATCGGGTGCGCCCGCTGCCAGGCTCGCCATTCTTCAACGTCGGTCGCAAACGACTCCCCGGTGAGTTCGATCAGGTGAGCCGCCACAATGAGCTGCCATTCTTCGCGACTCAGGTCCCCGCCGAACCTTGCGAGGTCAGTGGGCAACAACTCAATCAGTTCCCGAATTGCGTCGGAGGTGCCCGCATGAGCGACGGCATCGAGTGCGTGTTCAACGGTGTTTACCGCGCTCAGCCCATTGTCGTCCTTCACGGCGGCCTTCGGTGCCTCGCGGAGGAAACGGGCGACCGGCGCGACGGCACGCGCATCGCCCAACCTGGCCAACTCATATAATACGATGTTCTTGTCGATCCAACCTGGATCATCGAGCATTTTCATTAGCGCCGGTACGGCATCGTTTTCCCCAAGTGCAATCAGCATTTGTGCGTTTGTCCTGGCCTCGCCCTCCAATTGATCTAGCCGGGCTTTCAGTTGATCGACGATTTCCGGCGACAATTGATCGCGGAAGTCCATGTAGACAAAGCCGTCTCCAAGTTCGTCTGAGTAACGATCCACCACATCGGGCGACTTCCGGGCCAGTAGCACCTGAAGTATCGTTCGGTGAACGTGATCGTCATCGACAAGCTTGTCAATTTGCAGCAGTTCAGCAGATGCAAGCGGTAGCTCCCATTGAAGCAATTGTATCGCCACCAGTTCACTCCAGTCCGCTTTTGCAACTACATAGTCGAGCAAAGCCCGACGGCAGTCGTCAGAGCCAATTTGTCGCAACACTGTCGGAATCGATGAATACAAGACGGCTGCACTGGCCACTTTCATTTTTGAATCGTCGTCTCCGCTGCCAATGACTGCTCCGCGAACAGTCACCTCGTTCCAGTTGCCAATAATCTCAATGAACGGCTGTTCCGCCCAATCGAGGTCGATCTTTCGATTCGTGTCGATCGCCAGAAATGGAAACACGCCGATGCAATAAAGCGCGTCGAGGTCGAGTTCATTGTCACGGATTTGTACTGCTTTCAGTAAGTACTCGCGGCCGCGATCGTCGTTGGCGTTGGCCAGCATGGAAGCATAAAGCAGCCGCAGAATCCCATCGGTTTCCTCGCTGCTCATGCGCCTTGCGAGCACATCTCGATGCTCTGCGCTGATTTCCTGCAATATCTGTCGTATCACCTTGCTGTTACGCTCGGCAAACAACATTGCACGAGTTTCATCGCCACCGAGATTCCGTCGAAAACTCGTTTCCGCCAGCAGCTCCGGCACGCCGTCCTTAGAACTGTGTCGGGAAGGGTAAAACGTTCCAAACCTCTGCTCCAGGGTCAAGCTGCGACCAAGTAATTCCACGTGAGCGTGACGAATGACGTAAGTGGGGACGAGATCGCGAGCGACTTTACGGGTAATTTGGTCGAGTGACGGACGAAGCTGGCGGACAAGCTGTCCGGTGACACGCGCGGCTCGATAATGATCGTCCGATTCGAATCGAAGCACCGGCCCGTCGGGCGACGTCAAATACAATCGTTCGCCACGATAACTGAACCACCAGTTGTCATTCAGACTGGCGATTACGCCGTCAAGTACCACCTGCTCGTTGACGAGATCTTCCAACCGATACAACTTCCAGGTCGGTCGTTCGATCCGTAGACCCGAGACTGCTTTCCGAACGATCCCGCTGATCGATATGTGCTTGCCGTTGAGCTCGTTCGGCCAGACACTGACGCCCTCCACGCTCACCGATTCGCCACCATAGTGGAATTTACCGTCGGGTCCTGCAAGACCCTCAAACGTCGCTTCACGATCGACGAAATCGGCGACTTTCAACTCTGTCGCCGGAATTTCCTCAATGTGGTCGACCTGCAGGCCGCAAGCATTGTTGAGGCCGTTGATTCGGGCGTTCGTCAATTTGCCGCGCACAAGGTAGTGCGCTTTGGGCTTCAGATTCAGCAGGTCTTTCTCAGTGACAGGCTGCTGGTCGCTGTTCGGCATCAATAGAAAGTCGATTTTCTGCTGAGTTGCCTGACCATCGATTCGCTTGGTGCTGATGGTTGCGAAACCGTAGTCATTGTCCCTGGAATCAGACTCAGGGCAAATTCCCGAAACGGTGACTGTATCACCGAAGTGAAAAAAGTTTCCGTCGATGTCGATGTGTTCCTGGCCACGCGACACATTGGCAGAAGTCAGGCAAATGATACCCAGAATCGCAGCAGCTCGAATACAGATCACGACACTCCCTTTCGAACGCACAACTCTGAATCCATCCATATTAGTGCGCTCAGTGCGAACTGCATAGTGCCGAATCTGCATCAGCGTTCGAATCTCCTGCAGTAGTGGCGGTTCACGAATCTGCCGAAGCCGTAAGTTCAATCTTTCCCGCGAAATGTCGATTCGCTACGCATTGACTGGATTGACGGATCGAGCTCAGGCTTCCATCCAATTCGGCCACCACTGAGCGTCATTCTTTGCCAATCGACTACTGTTTTCCAAACTCGCTATTTCGCTCAGAGACATCCTACACCTCGCAGTCCATTGCGAGTTTGATCAAATTGACACTCCTGGGGCGTGTTGATACCGTGATACCTGCGGCAGCCCCAATATTCGTTATTGAACACGCCGTCTGATATTGGAACACTCCAGCAAAAATCCAGTGTTTCTAAACGGCGGTGGCCAATATCACGCGCCGGGTGTATTTCAGAGTTCGCGTCACAGAGAGTTTCATGACCACTGTCAAACGATCAACTCCTGTGATTGTGGCAATCGGAGTCCTGGGCGTGGTTGTTTGCTGCCTCATAGTTCCTCGGAACGATTCAGCTCGGACGTCACAGTTTCACGACAAAAGCCGCGAGTATTTGACGGAGAACTTTGAAGACTGTGGCAGTAAAGCTGACATCCAACAGTTCACGTCGATTCCAAATCTTGTGTTGTTCCTTGACAACGATATTGCAGTGCAGGCACGCCAATCACGCATTGCCATTTTGCAGCTTCACAAGTCAGTGCGACAAAGACCACAATTGGCCTCGGTTCAATTTTGGAGAGTTGCAAATCAATTAACTGGCACCGAAATCGACGATGCGATCACTGAGTGGCTGGTGGAACAGGATGCAGATCCTGGGGGTGGTGATAGGTGTGCGGTGGTGATAGGTGTGCCATCCACCTTATTGACGGAAATGGTGGCGGTCGTTAGACTTCCGCACTGGTCGGCGGTGGTGGAACAAAAAAACGGAAGCTGCCTGGAGAAAGGATCGAGCGATGCCACGAATGAATCGAACAGAGATTTGTGCGTCTGATGAAGTGCAGGCGTTTCATTTGATCAACCGGTGCGTTCGCAGAACGTACCTCTGCGGCAAAGATCGGAGATCCGGCAAGGACTATTCGCACCGCAAGGAGTGGATTCGCGAACGGCTGGAGGAGTTAGCGGGGATCTTTGGGATTGATGTGCTTGGGTTTGCCGTGCTCAGCAACCACCTTCATGTGGTCGTCCGGACGAGGCCAGATGTCGTCCGAGAGTGGTCAGCCGACGAAGTTGCGCTGCGGTGGTGGCGATTGTTTCCTCAGCGAAGAAACACGAACGGAACTTCTGCCGAGCCCACAGAACCTGAACTGAACGCGATTCGCAACGATACCTCGGGGCTGAAGGAAAAGCGGCGGCGGCTGAAGGACATTTCGTGGTTCATGCGGTGTCTCGCCGAACCGATTGCTCGGCGAGGCAACAAGGACGACAAGGTTTCGGGCCGTTTTTGGGAAGGCCGTTTTCGTGTGCAATTGCTGCTGGATGAAACTGCAATCGCCGCCTGCATGGCATATGTGGATTTGAATCCGATTCGAGCGGGCGTCGCGGCGACACCTGAAACCAGCGACTTCACAAGCGTGAAAGGACGAATCGAAGATCGGGCATCGGCTGGGGAAGTCTCGACATCGGATGCTCAGGATGTGCGCATTGAGCACGGTGAGAAAGCTGGCTGGCTTGCTCCGATTGCCCTGGATCCGCCGCGCAGGAAGGTTCGCGAGAAGGCAACAATTCGCCGTGCCAGCAACAAGGGTTGTTTGTCCATGTCGCTGGACCATTATCTGAAACTGCTCGATTGGACGGGCCGTCAGATCCGCAAAGACAAAGTGGGAGCGATTCCGCAGGACTGTGCTCCGATCCTTGACCGTCTGGAATGCAGTGCTGAGACGTGGATGGATTTCGTAAGGAACTTCCGGAAACGATTCCGGAACGAGGCAGGCCTTCCACAAGCCCGCCAGGCATTCCGCACCACCCGCCGCGAATTCAGGTCCGCAGTCGAGGCTTCCTGAGGGCGCAAATTCTCGACGTGAGGTACTCTTGTAACGTTAGGGTAGATGACACGCAGATTCGCACGCAGTTCGATTCCTCAACGGCGATTCACCACGATGTGCCCGTGCGCTTCCCAGGTCGCGTTCACTTGGGTGCCAATCGTCGTGTAAATCAGGCAGTCTTCCGTCGCGGCGGGGGAGATCATGACAATGACCCGGTTACCGTCCTCCGTGCGCCCCCGCAGCAGGACTCCCGCTACTGTGCCGTCGCGGTTGAATCTCACGCTGCCGTCGGAAAACAAAAAATTAGCTCCGCCTGAGTGGCTGTCCGTCGGGATCAGCATCAGAGAACCGGTGGCCATGCGGTTCGGGAACACCCGTAGTTCGTCCTGGAGAAAAACGGCGTTGTAGCTGTCCCTGGGCGTATGGACTTCAACTGTTTGCGACGCTGCCGGTATGACGATGTCCTGGTAGAGCACATGTGATCCTGGATTCTGCGCGGTGGCCGGGGGCGCGCTACTACCCCAAGACAACAGCAGCGTCAGACAAAAGACTGCTTTCCGAAAATTGGTGAGCTTCATGTTCTGTTCCCTTTTGGTTAGGTGGTTAGGTGGTGGAATAACGCGGCGAAATGTACGCCGCGCCTTCCGTCAGTTTGTGGAAGCGCCATCAGCTCACGCGGATGACCAAAGAAAGAGACCCCCTTTTAGCTTCCGGTGAAGTTACTAACCGATTCAGTGGCCCATCTCATGCGTGCCTGTGTCGCCGATCTGCTGCACGTTATGAGTGTCGTACCCCGTAGCCCCGAAATCTCCGGTATCCAGCTCCCCATCCAGTGGAAGACGTAATCGGCTGACGTTGACGCGACCGCGCGAGGGAGCGACATGTCTCGTAACGACTGAGTCGCGGCCCTCACCCTCTGGCCCTCTAAAGATTGAGGTTTGGAAATCGCGATACCCGCGTGTCTTGAGCACGAGCCCATCGCTGCCCTCGCCACGATTCACTTCTGACTTGTAATTGCAACCGGTGCAGATGCGGAGGGGTACGCCGTACAAGGTTTCGAGGTCGTCGTCCCCCGCGCCAGCATCGATATAGGTATTTACATCGTGGTAACCGTTCGCGTCAATCGCCAGGCGATCATCGCCGTCGCCGAGCAGTGCGAAGAGTTTGAGTCGCGAGCGATCGTGATCCTCGACGACGGGGGCGACAAGCAAATTGTACTTGACGTTGTCATCCCCCGCGCCAACGTCGATGAAGGTAGTTACATCGTCGTACCTGTTCGCGCCGATCGCCAAGCGATCATCTCCGGCACCGAGGTCCATTGTCGCACTAAACGAGTGGGGAATCCAAAGAAAATCAGGGTGGCGATATTTGCTTGCTTCAAGGTCCAAGCTGACCAGATCATTTCCAGCGGCTGTGTTCACATCGATCAGAACGTTGCCAAGCCCACGACCCTGGATGATGATGACATCGCCGACGGGTGCCTGAGAACTTGGGGAAGATGACGCGATCGACAACTCCACATCGTCGAAACCCACGTTGCTCACGTTCACCACGTTTCCGCCCCCGCCCAGTCCCAAGTGCTGTCGCACCGCGGCTTCACGAACCTTTTGCACCGCCGGAAGCAGCAAGCCGATCAAGATGCGGTCGCCGCCATCCGACGAGATCACCTCCAGGTCCACATCGTCGTGATGATGCACCTTGACGCTCAGTTCATCGGCTCCGATTCCGAGATCGACGGCGATATCTAGCGAAGTGCCAAAAATCGCCGGTTTTCTGCTGGGACCGCCGTCGTCGATCGTGATTCGGTCATTCCCGGCACCCGCGTTGATTTTGATCTTGGAGCCCACGACGACGATCTCTTTCGGTTTGCTGGAGCGAACCGTGTCGTGGCTGGCTTTGGCATCTACCACGATCTCATCGACGTTCTGGAAAGTCCGCCGCTCGCCGTCCCCGGTGACTTCCACCACATGGTCGCGCGGCTGGAAAATCTCGATGACATTCGGCCCATCGTCGCCGATAATGCTGAGGACTCCGCTCTCCAGCCCAAAAACCACAGTCGGACATTCCCGACGCTCAAGAGACTCGATCCCCGATCGCGGAATTTCGCGACCACGTTCGTATCGACGCAGAGTACGGCTCGATGACGGCTTCAGAAAGTTCCACATGGCTCGGTCCCTTTGCAGCAGGTAAAGCGACCGCTCTCACCGGACAATCCGGTGCAGGCGGGCCTCGTATTACCTTAGAAATGCCAGTTCCGGGTTCGACCTTTCACGTCGCAGACAGATTTTCTCGGGATTCCGCAAAAAGGTGGAGAGTCGAGGGTACACCCCGTATCGCAGCGCGACTTCGCGCCTGGAGTTGGCGTCCGGGGACCTGGCTGAAAGAGTCGAAAGGCTTTGCACAGCGGGAACCCGCTGCCACTGTCCGGAGGAGGTCGATTGACGCTCGACGCTGCAAAAGCACCGCGCCAGAAATAACTGTCCCATGGTCGCCTTTCGCTCTGCGAAAGATGCGTGGCTTTCGCGGAGCGAAAGACGACACTAAATTCCAGAACGGTCCTAAGGCTCGCAGGCTTCTCCGAACCCAGCGAATTCATAGTCGCCAGAGACCATGGACAACGAAAATATCTTCCAGATGACAGCGCAAAATGTGTATTGGCCTGTTATCTTCCGGTTGCGTCTGGTATCGCAGGTCCTGAGCCCGGCATTGTGGGGTGCGTCATTTTTTTCCGACCATGGCATGACAGAAACATCCGCCAGTCTGTTGGATCGCGTTCGACGGCAGTCCGACAGCCAGGCATGGCCGCGGCTGCTGGCTGTCTATACGCCGTTGATCCGCCGGTGGTTGAGGCGTGATGTACGTTTGAAGCAACAAGATGCCGACGATGCTGTCCAGGAGGTTCTGTCCGTTGTCGCTCGGCGCGTTTCTGAGTTCGACCGTCAGCGCACCGGATCGTTTCGGGCATGGTTGAAATCGATCACGGTGAACTGCGTCCGGCAGATGTTGAGACGAAATCAGCCGCGCGCTGGCGGGACTGGTGACAGCGATGTGCTCGAAATGCTGCACCAGCTTGAGGATCCTGAAGGACCGCTGAGCCTGCAGTGGGATCGTGAGCATGACGAATTTGTCATGAAGCAACTGCTGCAGGATGTGCGGGCACATTTCACAGAATCGACGTGGACAGCGTTCGAACGGGTGGCACTCGATGAGGCATCCGCAGACACTGTCGCTGCTGAACTGGGAATCACTGCCAACGCTGTGTTCATTGCGAGATCCCGCGTGATGGCTCGATTGAGGCAGGAAGCGGCGGGACTGATTGATTAGCGGTCGGTTCACTTTTTTTCAGAATCTCTGAAAGAACCATCGACCCTGCGGCATTCAGTGATAACGAGGTATGCATATGCCGACTGCCGAGAAACTCCATCCGACACAGCAGCAACTTCAGGCATTCGCCGAAGGCCGCCTGTCCGTTGACGAACTGGCTGCGATCGAAATCCATATTCGCGACTGCGATGTCTGCTGCCGAAATCTGGCCAACTTGCCAGCCGACGACCGTCTTGCAAAACTGGCGCGGGAAGTTCATACGCGCGGCTCGGGGATGCGTCAGCCGATACTGGCGGATACGCGCCTCAAAAACCGCGACGACAGCGAATCGATGGCTGCTGAGGGGAAGGTCGGTCATCTGGATTTCACAAATTCAGGCAGAGATCCGGAACAGGTGCCGCCCGAGCTGCGGAACCATCCAAGGTATCGCATTGTCAAGTTTCTCGGCAAGGGAGGCATGGGTGTGGTCTGGCTGGCCGAACATCAAATGATGCAGCGCATGGTCGCGCTGAAAGTGATCAGCTCGCGATTTACATCCGGTCGCGAATCCGTTGAGCGATTTCGTCAGGAAGTTCGCGTTGCGGCGCGCTTGATGCATCCCAACATCGTGACCGCCTTCGACGCGGAACAGGCCGGTGATCTCCACTTTCTGGTCACGGAATACGTTGACGGTCGCAGTCTCGAACAGTGGGTTCTGCAGCATGGTGTGCTGACGATCGCGCAGGCTTGCAATGCGATTCGGCAAGTCTGCAGCGGACTGCAGCACGCACATAATCACGGCATGATACACCGCGACATCAAGCCTCAGAACCTGATGCAGGGAAAGAACGGCAAGATCAAGATTCTCGACTTCGGACTCGCGCGACTGGAACTGCTTGCCGAAAACGTCTCACAGACGGCGCAAACCGAGCTGAGTCTTACGGGCGTGGGAATTGTCCTTGGAACGCCGGACTACATGGCCTCTGAGCAGGCGGCTGATTCGAGTTCTGCTGATGCGAGATCCGACATCTATTCACTGGGCTGCACATTGTTTTTTTTGCTTGCTGGGCGAGCCCCGTTCGAGGCCGATTCGTTTATGGAGATGATTTCGAGTGGTACGCAGAGACCAATGACCGCTCTCAGTTCTCTAAGGTCGGACCTTCCGCCGGAGCTGAGACGAGTCATTGAGAAAATGACGGCACCACGGCCGGAGAATCGATTCCGCTCCGCTGCCGAAGTCGCCGAAGCGCTCGCGCCGTTTTGTCAGCCTGTTCAGGGGGCTACGAATCCAATGCCTGCGAAGACTCAGGCGGACAAGTCGGCGCACACCGAAGTTCAGACGCCGCCTGTGATGCGACATCTCGATTCAGAACTACCGCCCGAACCTGTGAGGCGACCGCGTTCTCCCGGCCTGCCGCTGGCACGTCGCAACTCCAGGCCTCGGCGAAGTGGCTCGACAAAACTGGCCTCGGTGCAGAGTTACTTTCGCCGCTCGCGGTGGAAACTGCCGATCGGGATGGCCGGGTTGATGTTTTCGGTGCTGTTGTTCGTGCTTCTAAATACCGAAGAATCAAGCAATTCGGTGAGCGACGCCGTGAGCGACGCCGTGAGCGATTCTCGAGGCGAATCGACAGCCGTAATAGTGCCGCCACCTGTACTGATTGCTCCTTCAGTCGCCGGCAAACCAGGAGTTGCTTCCCGCATTCCTCTCCGGATCCTGTATTTGGTTCCGGCCACAGATTTCTGGTGGCCAGAGGTTATACCGTTCCATCAACTGCAGAACAGCGGCACGATCAAATTGACGCTGACATCCTGGACGAATTCCGCCGTTTCGATTCACGCGAATGGCGAGCCGACGAAAATCCCGCTGTTGCTGTCAGATGCGAAGGCGGCCGACTACGATGCACTGATCGTGGGCGGCGGACGGGGACTCATGAAACTAACCGAGAATTCCGAGGAGAGTCGCGATGCCGAACGGCTCATTCGGGAAATGCTGGATGACGGGAAAATTGTTTCTGCCTTCAGCGGGGGGCCGGCTGTTTTGGCAAAAATGGGTTTGTTGAAGGGAG
>JAYUVA010000283.1:0-2836 GCA_043754375.1 Candidatus Kuenenia sp.
AACGCATGCAGTAGTAAAAGTAACGAGGATTTTCGCGATCCAACGACCAAGGACGAAGGCGATGCAAGGCTTTTTGAAAAGCGCAACGCTCAAGTTCGCCTTTCCAAATCGCGGTTTGGCCGATTCCTGCTCCGCCTTCGCAAATCAGAATGTCACCCGGCACAACGGTGAATCGCTCGAACTCGTCTGGTTTGATGTCAAAGACTGGGAGGTCTTCAACATTGATGGTGTCCCAGTTAACGTCTGCGTTTCGTAAATAGCCTATCGGGTGCTCACCAGTTAGTTTGTTTTCATCGAGCATCTTTCCCAGAACGGCTTGATACCTCGCAAATACTGGTGGCGTGCTCCATTGATTGGGAATTGGTCCCGCCCATTCGATGCCTGATGGCTTCATGGGCGCGTTGGGGTTCAGGCCTTTCGTCACAGCATGGGAGATCACGGCCTGGCGTTTTTCTTTCAGCAATTCAATCAGCCGCCGCTGCTCCGCGATCAATGAGTCGATTTTCGACGTTTCCACGTCGAGGAAGCTGGCGATCAAGGTTTGTTCGGGAATTGGGGGGACTATCGCCGGAAGTACATGAATGTCATTTCTATCGATGCCGGGGATGGCGGCTTTACCAGAGTGAGACGCAAAATCCACTGTTTGCAGAGAATACCAAACGAAGCGAGGAAAGTTGGCGTGAAAGTCCGAAACATACAGAGAGGTATTGTGGGGCCAGAAGTTCTCCTCAATGTAGAACAATCTCCCTGTAGACCCGTAGCGGCCCGTGACGACGCCGGGGCCGCGTGCCATGAATGAGCCGTGTGTTCCGCTGATTCCTCCGGACGTTACGACAGGATAGGCCCCTTCGGTGCGTTCTGCGTCTGTCAGGTCGTGTCCTCGCTGTAGTGTTGAAAATCGTTTGATCGTCATTGTTTGCCAAGCATCTGGTATCTGGCCGAGCCATTCAACGCCGCTGTCCTTGTACTTCGGATACCTCGGAAAGCTCATGCGTCATCCTCCGCCAGATCCTGAGACAGTTCGGCTTCGATGTCTTCAATGCTGGGCAGGCTGGAGGCCAGCTTTTCGGGAAGGGCTCGCGTCAGTTCATCGTCGGCCACGCCGATCGGTTTTTCGATGTCTCGCAGAGAGTATTCAGCAATGATGCGGTCTTTGGTCTGACACAGAATCAGCCCCAGCGTTGGCTGGTCATGCTCGTGTCGCAGCAAATCATCCACTGCGGAACAGTAGAAGTTCATCTTGCCAGCATACTCGGGTTTAAATTCGCCCTTCTTCAGATCGACGACCACAAAGCAACGCAGCTGCAAGTGATAGAACAGCAGATCCAGATAAAAGTCACGATCACTGATATCCAGTCTGTACTGCCGCCCGACGAACGCAAAACCTCGACCAAGTTCCAGCAGAAATTTTTCGATATGCGTCAGCAGTCCCGTTTCGAGTTCACGTTCATGAAAATGGTCTTCCATCGTCAGGAAGTCGAACATGTACGGATCTTTGAGCAGCCCGGACGCTAGCTCGGCATGGACCGCTGGCAGGCGATTGCCAAAATTACTGACGGCGGCTCCTTGACGAGCGTGTGCAGAGGTTTTGATATGGTCAGTCAGGGTTTCTCGAGCCCAGCCCTGTTCCAAAGTTTGGCGGGCGTACCAGAGACGAGTCGGCAGATCCTTGATTTTCTGCATCAGGACGATGTTGTGGCTCCAGCTCAATTGCAGAAAAAGGACCTCTTCCGAATTCTCGACTGTTCGATCCGGCAATTGGCGCACGGGCTGTGCGCTGATTTCCGCCAGTTCACGCGGGGGTTTGCGCGTGAGCGGCAAGGCGCTAGCCGCCGGTGTTTTCGGTTTGCCTTTTGATGATTTGGCGGAATCACCCGCTGGGGAAGAACCCGCAGCTAGCGCCGTGCGGCTCACGGATGCGCGGCTCACGGGTTCGCCTGTTTTCTCGTCCAGCCATACTTCCTGACATTCGCCGAACAGTTTTGTGATCTGGGCAATGTGGTCTTCGCTGAGTTCCTTCCGTTTGCTGCCGAGACTCTTGCGCATCTTCTGCCACATGGCACTGGCGTCGATCAACTGAACCTTACCGCGCCGGTGTTTCAGCTTGCGATTGGTCAGTATCCAGATGTACGTACTGATGCCCGTGTTGTAGAACATGTCGAGCGCTGACGTGTTGTAGAAAAGCTGCCCGGACTTCTTGAGCAGGAACGGCTCGGGATTCAGGCCTGCCGTTTCCCGCTTGTCCTTCTCCTTCAACACGGCCTCTTTGGTCGCCTCCAGAACGCAGTCCAGTCGCCTGAGAACCGTAAAAGGTAGAATCACCTTACCGTAGTCGGATTGCTTGTAATCGCCTCGCAGGAGGTCTGCCACGGACCAGATGAAGGAGGACAGGTTTGTTTGGCTCATGATGCGATTGGTTTTGACGGTGGGACGACGACGCGAATGGGCATGCGGGACTGCCCTTAATGGCCGACAGCTTATCGTGTCGATGCTCTACGCGGTAGCATCGTGGGATTGTTGGCGCTGGCTGCCGATTCATGCTTGGCTGCGGCACGCAATGCTCTGGCCTGACAGTGTAGGCGGGAGGCGTCCGCATTCATCGCTACGCACCCAACGAAAAACGGGCAACCGCAATGGCTGCCCGTCTGAAGAATTCTGGTTGTCGTCACTGATCGCTTACGCTGCCATTTTCGCCTGCTGACGTTTGCGACGGGCAAACACTAAGAACCCGTCCAGGAACTATTCCGTGGTTTTGGAACGTCATTGTTTGTTTCGGCCCAAAGGGCCAGCAGTTCAAATAGCCAGGGCCATCGGCCTTGACATTACCCACATCTTT
>JAYUVA010000284.1:0-4976 GCA_043754375.1 Candidatus Kuenenia sp.
CAGTGAATTTTAACGCTGGACAATGCGGATTCGATTTGACGGAACAATGGGCGTCGGGTAGCCTGCCGAGCCGTTTGACGATTCGTTCCAGCCAATGCCCCGCAAAATCTGAATTGAATTCGGAACGATTTGTGCACATCCCGTTTTCTGTCGTAGACGAGACATCTTACGAATCCCGGCCGGTGTTCGGCCTGGGATTGCATTTGAAGCATTACGGAGTGTGGTTTCACAATGCTTGGACAACTCATTCCATGTGGCGGCGGCGATGCAATTCCCCTGACCGGCCCAAGGCTTTTGGTTGGCCGCCGGTCAACCTGTGACATCCGGCTGGATTTCCAGAACGTGTCGTCGCACCATTGCGAATTTGAACTCCGTGATGGCTACTGGAATATTCGCGATCTGGGCAGCAGCAACGGAATCAAGGTCAACGGCGAACGTTGCAGTTCCAGATGCATCACGCCGGGTGACGTCGTGACCATCGCAAAGCATGCATTCACGATTCAGTACGAAGTCACGGGCGATGGTCCTGTGCCGGAAGAAGAAGACACATTCTCCCGCAGCTTGATGGAAAAAGCGGGGCTGGAAGTCGAACGCCGTCACATCAAAGTCTCTGAGGCCGCTCGTTCATCATCAATGCGTGCTCAACAAACCCGCCGCGCGTCGAGCGAAGATGATTTCATCATGGACTGGCTGAACGAAGAATAGTGTCTCGCTACGTCTCTGCGGACTTCATTATCTCCCATGACTGAGCAGCTTGAATTTTTCCTTCTGGGGCTGGCGACGGTGATTGACACGGTGTTGTTGCTTGCGACACTGGCACCTGTGAATCGTCCACACGTTTCTGTGTGGCTCAAGGCACTCGTGGGTGGCTTGTGGGTATGGCACGCGAGTAGTTTTCTGCATACTATGCTGCTGGACGCAGACGGTTCGGTTTCGCCATTCTTTGACGTGGTCTGCATGATCGGCATGTCGTCGGGCTTGCTGGTGCTGCCGTCAGCGATGCTGCATTCAGCATTGCGACTGAATCACACAGGATTGATTCCGTATCCGCCGAGACGGATCTTTTACGGTCTTCTGTACTTGCCATTGTTCGCGTTGCCTCTGGCCGGTTCGATGATCTATAACTCGGCTGAGCCTCAGTTTGTCAGCCGAGTCGAATCTCTGAAGCACGGCTTCCTGGTCTGGCTGATTGTGGCAAATCTCATCTCAACAGCCTCGTTCCTGCGGCTTCGGAACCGACTCAGCGTTCCTGGAGCTCACTCGTTTTTCCTGCAGTTATCAATCGTACTGGTCCTGCAGACGACCCTTGCCGTAGCGTATGCGATGCTGGCACATGAGTCCGGGTATCCGGCGGCGTTGCGAATCGCTACGCATCTGCTGCCCCTGGTTCCGGCACTGATGTTCACCTGGTATGTGTTGCGACAACGGATGCTGCCGTTAGTCATCGAACGCACGCTGGCCTACGGCGCGGCGCTGGCGATCGGATTGCTGCTGCATCGAATGACGATCTCGCGATACTCGGAAAAACTTGGCAATCGACTCAACCTCGATACCGTCCTGCTGGAAGCGCTGATCGTGCTTGGCCTGATCATGGCCTTTCGCCCGTTACGGCAACGGTTGCGAGAATCATTGCGACATCTGTTCGGGCGTAATATCCTGAGCGTGCGTGAAGCCACTCGCCGTCTGTCATTGCAGATCGCGGAGGAATCTCATCAGACACCTTCGCAGTTGCTCAATTGGTTCGCAACGGTAGTGCCACAGGAACTGCAACTCGACTGGATTCGCATTGTGCTGTATTCCGGCATCGACACACGCATGAACGCGAACCAGTCTGCGCTCGATCCGGCCGTCGATGTGCAGATTCCCTGCATCGCTGGTCTGTCGAGCTCGGAAGGCAATTCAGGCGACGAACTGCGGCGAATTCACAAAGCGATGTTAACCACCGGAGCGACGCGCGTGAGTCGCGGCGATGCGTCAGCACAGGATCTGCAGCAGCCTCTGATCAGATTGAAATCGTTGCATGCGTTTGTCCTGCGTTTTCATGCGGTCGATGGTCTGCTGTTGCTCGGGGCACGGACCCGCAATGACACATTTTCCGACGAACAATTGGTCGCGTTGTCGTTGCTGTTCGATCAGTTTGCTGCCACGCTCCACAATCGGGTTCAGGAACTGGCGCGTGTTCGAGCTGAGCGGAAAGTCATGCAACAGGAGAAACTGTCAGTTCTGGGACTGCTGGCCGGGTCATTGGCACACGAACTCCGCAATCCGCTGTCGTCGATGCGAACCATCGCGTCACTCCTCGCTGAAGATCTGGGAAAAACCGATGATCGCACAACCGACGTGCTGATGATCATCCACGAGATCGATCGACTGCACCAGACGACTCAACGCCTGCTGGAGTTTTCGCGGCCTTCCGACGATCAGATTCTGACCGTCGCGCCGGACGCTGTTCTGCTGAGACTCGCCGGGATACTGCAACACCTGGCACGTCAGTGGCATGTGACACTTGATGTGGAACTCGCTGCTGCTGATACCAGGATTTCCGCCACCGACGCCAGTTTCAGCGAGATCTGTTTTAACCTCATTCGCAACGCTATCGAAGCCGTTCGTGATTCGCCGACGCCTCGCGTACATCTGACTTCCGGGCTGATGGGTGGGCAGTTTGTTGTCACGATCAGTGACAACGGGCCCGGAATTGATCCGGAGAGGCATGAGGCGATCTTTCAGCCTTTCGTGACTGGAAAGTCGGACGGGACGGGACTTGGCCTGTACATTGTTTCCGAACGCGTCGCAGAACTGAACGGACGCATTCAATGCCGCAGTGGAATTGATCGCGGAACGATATTCGAGGTCTCGCTGCCAGTGGCAATCTGAGCGGAACCTGAAACGGTCCGCTGTTCGTCGTCAATTCGTATTCAGGCCGTTGCTGGAATTGATCAACAGTGGCAGATCGTTCGCATCTTCCGTGTTCTGTTCAACCGGTTTTTCAGACTTCATGCGATGGGCCAGAACCTGGTCGCGGTAGTCTCGCAAAGGCTTGATGAGGGCCGCGTTGACGAAGCGGCGGCGGAGATAGAATTCTGACTTACCGACGGCTGCAGTGTCGCAAACTTCTTCCATGTGAGCCAGCGCACGGTTGGCGACTGCAACCGACAAATCGACATCGTTCTGAACACGAAGCGCGGAGCGTGGTTCCCATGCGGTGCGAGCTTCCCAGCGCTCTGTCATTTTTTGCAGGAGTGAATTCAGCATGTCGTATCGTTCCGTGTCGTCGGCAATCAGCGACGGCTGGTCCACAAGCTGTTGCATCGCGAAAATCACGGGACGCACAGAAGCATCTACGGGTGACGTGAAGAACACGATGTGCAGTCGATGGCGGAATTCATCGACCGGTGACGGGTGCTGCGAGATCTCATGCAGGCGTACAATTTCATAGTGCGCGAAATTGGTGATGAGTGGTTCGAAATTGTCAGTAAATGTGTCAAGGTTGCTGATCAATGCGGGATTCAGTTCTCCGCGACCGGCGGCTGACAGAGCTTGCCCCAGCGACACAAAATATCGCTGTCGCAGCACGTCCAGCGGGTGAGCGACTTTAGTGATGCTTCCGCTTTCCACGAAGTCGCGCGGCGGTCGAGGACTTTGCTTCATTTCCATCTGCAGCGATTTGCGATAAGTCCACGGCTGATCGGGCATCCCGGCGAGGATCTCCAGTTGCTGTGCCAGAGCCCTCAAACGACGTTTGACTTCCTCATGATCCTCCGCCGCCGGAACCGCCGCCAGAAGCTGCTGCTGGTGCGGGCCAAACGCAGTGTGCAGTTCCGACTGTTTGTCTGCCCTGCGAAGCGATTCGAAAGGCAACGACAATGCAAGGCCGCAGTTGTTGCCGGAGATCGTACACGGCGGCGGTTCGTGGCGGAATATTCCGATCGGATCGCGTGCGTCAAGTAACGGCAAAATGGCGACCTGAGCCCAGTCCCAGCCAGCGGTCGCAATTTCCCGGCGCACATGATCGCGCTGAAGTCGTGACAGAAATTCCGGATCGATCAGTCCCCTGTCGGAATCTGAAGCCAGCAACAGGATCTCGCCGGGTATCGTCTGAATGACGCCGACGTTGGTGAATGCCGTCATCATCGTCGCCATGGCCGCTTTCAAAGGTTCAGGCCCCGGATCGCTCTGTCGAAACCGCTGACAAAAAATGGCATCAGGCATCATTCGCGAGCGGGCCGCCTGATAGAACTCGGCTGTGAACTGACACGCAGCAGATGACAGATTGACAGCCTCACCACACGAAATCACCACATCGAAGCGATTCAGTTCGCGACGACGCAGTGCCAGCGGGGCCGGCTGGTGCAGAATGTGAACGCGTTTGTCCTGATCCGGAGGTAATTGCTGCCGACCCCAGGTGAAGCGCCGAGCCAGCTCCGTGATTCGGCGGTCGGTGCGAACAGCGACAATTTCCTGGACCGGAAAATGTGTGCATATCCTCAGGCAGACGCCCGTATCGTCGCCAAGCAGCAGCACGCGTGCAGGTTGCCCATGACTGGCCAGCGGCAGGATAGCAGGCAGGATATCTTCGATTGGCTGTGGCGACACAATTGTGTCTGTGCTGATACGCCCGGTTGCCATTCCGTTGCATTGAAATTCGAGTACGTTTCCGGTGCGCTGCCACACAGTCGCTTCGCCGAAAGATGACTGGACGGTGGTAACCAGCCGATTGGCATGAGATTGAGCAATCAGTTCCTGTGCCACTCCACGTTGCACCGCGGCAACCGTTCGTTCAGAAAACAGAATCGACGATGTCCGTGAAGTCTCGATAGAACAGAATCCAATCAGCAACGTGCTCAGCAGACTCAGCGCAGGCAGCGCCCATGAACTTGCCGTCGAAATTCGATTTGCCCCGGCAGACAGTTTACCGTGATCCGCAAGAATATGAATTGTCTGCAGCACCGCATGCATGGCAATTCCGGCAGTCAACA
>JAYUVA010000285.1:0-2866 GCA_043754375.1 Candidatus Kuenenia sp.
GGTGCCTGCAAACGCCCAATGGACTTCTTCGACACGCGGCTCCTTTCCATTAGGCGGTTCGCCAACTATGGGCCGTTTGGCTACCGGGTATGCCTCCCCGGTGAGTGCTGACTCATCGACCTGAACTTCACTTGCCGCCACGAAAAGCCCGTCGGCTGGCAGGGGCTCTCCCGGAGAAACGCGGACGAGATCGCCGGGAACAAGATCGCCGGAAGGAATCGATGTCTCAATCCCGTTACGGAAAACGGTTGCCGTTGTTGCCAAACGACTCTTCAATCCCTCCGTTGAGGCCTGCGTGCGTCGATGCAGATAGATGTCCATTCCCAAGAGCGGCAAAATGGCCACCAAGAGGGTGATTGCTTCGGTATGCTGCCCGACCAAGGCGTAGAGTGCGCTGGTTCCCGCGAAAAACCAAAGCATCGGATCTTTGGCTGTATCTTGAATGAGGCCCCACCAAGGGTGAGGCGTCGATTCAACAATGTCATTTGCTCCAAATTTCGCACGACGTTCGTCTGCCTCCTGAGTGGTCAGCGCACGCTCGGAATCCCACAAACGATCCAATCGTTCCAGAGGGACTTTTCGTTGAGACATTCCGGTTCCTTCAGTCATTGAATATGTGAGCGCCGCTGCGACGGGTTCGCCATCGCACACAACAGTTTTACAGTCGAGATTTCTTCACATCGGACACCTAGGTAAACGAAATTAGCGGTTTGATCATACCGTCCTCTTTGGTCTGCATCATCCTGAAAGCCTTCTCGATGTCCTTGAACGCAAACCGGTGCGTCGTCATTGCGAGGGGATCAACGCGTCCCATTTCGATCAGACGGAGCAGGCGAGCCATGCGTTCTGAACCGCCTGGGCACAGTGCCGTGCGAATTGTTTTGTCGCTCATGCCGACGCCCCAGGCTTCGCGCGGAATCGGCACGCTATCACCGTCGCCGTGATAGCCGACGTTTGAAATCGTCCCGCCCGGACGCGTTACACTCACACACGCCGCGAAAGTCTTCGCTGAGCCAAGGGCCTCGATCGCGGAATCCACGCCCTTGCCGCCAGTGAGTTTCATAATCGCCTCCACGGAGTCTTCCTTCGTGAAGTCCACCATCACATCGCAGCCGTACTGCTTCGCCAGCGCGATGCGATTCGGCCTCGACTCGACTCCGATGATCAGTCCCGCTCCACGCAGACGAGCCCCGACAGTGGCCATCATCCCCACCGGCCCTTGCGAGAAGATCGCCACACTGCCGCCTATGGGAATGTTCGCGAACTCGGCCGCGATGAATCCGGTCGAGAACATGTCGCAACAGTACGCCGCCTGCTCATCCGTGATTCCGTCGGGAATCGGAGCGAGGTTGGCCACAGCGTTGTTGACGTGGAAGTACTCCGCAAAGCTGCCGTCTTTCATGTTCGCGAACTTCCAGCCTCCGAGCATGCCGCCGCACTGGCTGGAATATCCCCGCTGGCAATTGTCGCACGCGTAACACGGTGTGATGGCACTCACCGCCACTCGTTGACCGATCTTGAACAGTCCGCTCGCAGCAGCGACTTCACCGAGTTCGTGGATGACTCCTACGGCTTCGTGTCCTAGAGTCAGTCCCTGCCGATCACCAATGGCCCCCGCCACAGTGTGCGTGTCGGAAGTACAGATCAGGGCGACCGTCGTGCGGATGATGGCGTCATTCGGCCCTGGTCGCGGGATCGGCTTTTCCATGAAGCCGACGTTCCCTATACCGTACATCACGAAACAGTTCATCATCTCAGACATGGAAGGTTCCTGACTTAAAAGTATGTGCAGCAGAGATGTGACCGGCCGACTCAGCTGACGCCATTCTGTGGCGATATTCACCCAATGCCGGAACGTTCCGAGCGACTTCGACGTGGACCTCTCGAAATTCAACGGGCGTGCGCACGTCGATGAGGCCGATCTTACTGCCATCGGTGCAGCGAGCGACAAATTCTTGCGGATTGATAACTGCGATGTTCATGAACTGTTCCTAATGTCTCTTTCCAAGTATTACGGTAGCTTAAATAAAACTGGTCTAAATTTCAGATACTGAATTCCTGATCCTGCATTGTTGAAGTTGAAGCGATCAAATTGATAGCCCTGCATGGGTATGTGCGTGTGCCCAAAGAAGACATTGCGGACCTCAGGAATTAAGGCAGTCTCGCAATGGTTCAGATACTCAAGCAGTTTTCGACACGTTTGCTGACGCGTATGCCGCAACCGTGGAACAATTCCGTGCAATCGGGTCTGAAGAACAGCCGCGTATAGCAGATTGCTCAACGGTCCTCTTGGGATCTCATCATGGAAACGGGCTCGGTAACTCACGAGTCCTCCCTTGTGTCGAAATCCATCCAATACATCACCGTGAAGGAACACATTGCTACCGATCCTCCAGAAATGCGGACTCCAGACAAAGGTAGGATGTCTGTCGCTGATCGAAGACAACAGGGTTTGCAGTCTGGGATGACTATCGTGGTTTCCAAGCAGGTACACCCACGATGCCGTAGGGTTCAATTGGATCGCTTTCTCCAGCCATGCAGTTGCGGCTTGGAGTGTTTCGTCGAGAGCTCCAACCTGACTCCATCGAAAATCAAACATGTCCCCGCCGAGAACTATGGACTTTGCAGCGGCAATGGAATTTGCATACTGGTCCCAATGCTGCTGTCCGATCGAACGGCGGCTGAACAAATGCAGGTCGGATAGAAAGATTCCAGTCATCGCGAGCTTTGTGGGTAAAAGGTCATACTATTTGGGAGGGAACAGTCGCGGATTCGTTGCAATAAACCGCTCGATCCAAAGCTCGATCGTGGTCCGTTCTGGGCGATGCATGTATCTGTATCCATAGACCACTACCGCCAACGAACC
>JAYUVA010000286.1:0-6500 GCA_043754375.1 Candidatus Kuenenia sp.
CGACGGCTATTCCGCGAGCCGTCGCCTCCGGCTCGGCGGTAAACAAAGATGCGAAATCGGGGACTAAATCAACAGACCGCTAGCGCCTTGCCGCTCACAAAAACAGTGGTATTCAGACAGGCTCCTGGCCCCCTGCACAACTTTTATTTCTCTCTGGCACGGATGCAAGGGTATGGGTACCGACAACGAACGGCCAAAGCAGAACGTTGCTGATCCCGAGAATCGGCACTTGCGCCCGGAAATTCAGCAGATCATTGCGCAAGGCATCACTGCTCCGGCAGCTCGGGAGGGATCGACACGATCGGCAGGACTGCTGGTGGCGAGCAGCATGTTGTTGCTGTGGCTGTCGTTCACGCCGGTCGAATGGTCGTGCCTGGCGTGGATCGCGTTGGTGCCATTGAGCCAGCTCCTGCGGCTGAAATCGCTGCCACCGCGATGTGGCTTCGTGACCTGGTGCGTCGCATTCATCTGGGCCCTGGTGACTTTGCAATGGATGCGACTGGGCCATCCCGCCATGTTTCTGGCGCTCGCCGCGCTGGCGTCTTACGTGGCGTTCTATGTTCCGGTATTCGTATGGCTGGGACGACGCTGCGTCGGTAAGGGACTTCCGGTCTGGCTGGCGGTGCCGCTTGTCTGGACATCGCTGGAATATGTCCGCGCGTGGATGATTACGGGATTCGCGTGGTACTATCTGGGACACACGCAGTATCGCTGGTCGGCCCTGATTCAGATCTGTGATATCACGGGAGTCTATGGACTCACTTTTCTTGTGGCACTTGTTTCGGGGGCCATCGCGGTCAACGTTCCGGCAAAATGGCTGAAACGATTGCAGCTGAACGTTGATACAACGGAGTCACATGTCGGATCCTCCCGTCTGCAATGGAGGCCGGTGATCACAGCAGTCATCGTGTTTGTCGCGTGTTTCGGATACGGAATGCTCCGCCGCACTCCGCCCGACCAGTTTCCAGCCGGTCCGGTCTTCGCCCTGATCCAGGGAAATTTTTCTCCGGAAATGAAACAGGACGAAGCAGAGTCTACGACACGATATCGAGTCCACGATTCACTGACTCGTGAAGCGGTGTTGCTCCAGCCGGACTTTATTGTCTGGCCGGAAACAATGTTCCCGACGCCCGAGCGCAGTGTGGAGGAAGGTGTGACGGACAAAGAACTTCTGGAACATCTGCCGCGTGAGGTGTTGCAGGCGTACGGAAATGATACGAAGCCGCTGGTTGAAGAATGGCGAGGTGGTAACGTTCAGCAACGTCTGGAAATGCACGCGCAGGCATCCGGTGCCGCGCTGGTGATTGGTGTCCTCGCGATCGTGGCAGAGAAGGATCGCCCAAAGATGTACAACGGGGCGGCGTTTGTGCGACCGGATCTGGGTTATGCCGGCCGTTACGATAAAGTTCACCGTGTGTTGTTTGGCGAGTATATCCCATTCAAGGGCATTTTTCCCTGGCTCCACAATTTGACACCGTTTGGATCTGAGCATGGTATCGAAGCCGGAACCGGCGTCCGCATGTTCGAATACGCTGGATATCGCATCGCCCCGTTGATCTGTTTCGAAGATACAGTCCCGCAACTGGTTCGACAGATGGCAGGCCAGCGTGATGCGGCTGGCAACGCATGCGATGTGCTGGTCAATCTGACGAACGATGCGTGGTTTCGAGGTTCCAGCGAACTGGATCAGCATTTGATCACATCTGCGTTCCGATGCGTGGAGACTCGAACTCCCATGGTGCGCTGCGTTAACGGCGGCATTTCGGCGTTCATTGACGGCAATGGTCAGATTCGTGAACCGGCAGAGATTCACGTCATGAAAGAACCATTTGACGGCCTGCAGGTTGAGTTGCGTCCCGTTAAGGGCCTCCGTGATCCGGACACCGGCTACTGGCGACGGCAGTTTTCCGGCATTATCTTCGGACAGGCACCACTCGATCCAAGAGAATCCCTGTACGTTCGATTCGGTGACTGGTTCGGGCAGATCTGCTTGCTGGCGACGATCATCGTCGTCGGTTTGTCTTACGGCCGCAGTCGAAAGTAGCAACGAAAATCGCCGGATCTGGCGCTCTCCAGAATCTTGAAAATGTGGCAGTCGTGGCCGCGTGAGGTACAACGAGCCCACCGCAATTCTTCGCTTCTCAGGAAATGGAAGGAAAATCTGCCTCCTGGCAGATGACGTAAGTGCCATTATGCAAACACCTTAGAGCGTTGACAAATGTTTGACATTCGCATGACGGCGACGACACACGCTGCTGTTGTTGAATGTCGATCAGCATCGTATTGTTCCGGAGAAGTTTGGTGTGGCGCAGAGAAATCGGGTGTCACACAAGTACGCCGGTCAGCTGGCTCGATCATTCCATGAGACAGCCTGCTGCGATCCATTTCACAAAAAAACGGGGATGAAATTTATGAGCGTTTCCGCTCCATCTGTTACTGCGGATCATCGACTCACTCCTGTCGAAATCAAACGCCTGCAGACTCAGGCGGACACAGACACTCTGGTTGCCGCATTTCACCGCGATCAGTTGCGCTGGAGTAACGTCGATTGGGTGGTGGCATTGTTCCTGATCGGCATCCATGTGGGTGCTCTGGCGGCCCCGTTTTTCTTCAGCTGGACCGGACTGGCGGTTTGCCTGGTGATGCACTGGGTCACATGCAGCATTGGAATCTGTCTTGGTTATCACCGCTATCTGGCGCACAAGTCAATGAAGCTGAAAGCTCCTGCGGAATTTATCGCGATGGCTTGCGGCTGCCTGAGTGGTGAAGGTTCACCGATGACATGGGCGGCCACACATCGTCTGCATCATCACAAGTCTGATCAGGAAGGTGACCCTCATTCTCCAATCAGAGTCAACGGCTGGTGGTCACACATTCTGTGGTTGTTTCCGAAGCGTTCTACGGAGTCGGGGCGTGTGCTCTATCGTCGCTATGTGCCGGAACTGGTCGATCGCCCCATGATGCAGTTTTTCGAAAAGACTTTTGCCCTGTGGTTGTGGGGCGGTGGTCTCACGATGCTGGCAGCAGGCTGTATTTTTGGTGGCTGGCGGATGGGTGTTTCACTGGTCGTCTGGGGAATGTGTGTGCGCATGGTCGCAGCTTACCACAGCACCTGGTTTGTGAATTCCGCAACGCATCTCTGGGGTTATCGCAATTACGACACACGCGATCATTCTCGCAATCTCTGGTGGGTCGCCGTCCTTGCTTATGGTGAAGGCTGGCACAATAACCACCACGCTCATCCCGCCGTTGCCCCTGCCGGCCACAAGTGGTGGGAAGTCGATATCACATGGTGGTCAATTCGGCTGCTGCGAGCTCTTGGGTTGGCCTATGACGTGAAGGACCGGATTCCAAAAGGGCGCCGTGCAGATGACGATGATGCATCTGCGGAGCACGATGATCCCGCGCACAGCCACATCCCTTCAAAGCTGACGGAGGTCGCCGCCTGATCATTCCACACGCATGACGCGTTCGCCCTTAAGAACCTGGCCGTTCGGATTTGTGGCACGCACCTGAATCAGGTGCGTGCCTTTTTGTTGCGATGTCTTCAGCGTCGCTTTCCACAGATGCGGACACACCATCGGCTTAGCCAGTTTCCGCCACGGAAGATTGTCGGGCAGGGACGGCTGTTCTTCATCAAACAAAGCCTGAAAAATCGGATCGGTTTCCTTTTCGGTCTTCTGCATCGGTTGCCAATCACTGTCGTTCAATCGCCACTCGACGACTGCATCCGGGAAAGCATTGAACACGTTTGCCCGAAATTCCAGATCCGCCGCATCGGCCACCAGCACGACTTCCGGGGCCGTGATCCGAAGCTGCTCATCCGCACCACGCCGCGCGGCTCGATAATCCAGCAGATAGCTGGTGCCGTCAAAGTGCATGACGGTGTAACCGTTCGGAGTTCCATCGGCACACATCGTATGGGGGATGCCGTGTTCGTCAGGCTTGCCCGACCACCACGCGCCACACACGGTGACGTTGATTATGTGATGGTGCGGTTTTGGTCCTTTCCAGCCGTCGGTGTCAGTCAGCATCACATGTTCGTGATGATGCGTGTGCCCGGCGAGTGAGATACAGTGTGCTCGCGACTCCAGCAGCCTCAGCAGTTTTTCACGACGCGGTTCAATCCACGGCGTGGATTTCACAAGCGGAATATGCATCATCGCGACGACCAGTTGATCCTGTGGCACCTGTTTCAGATCGTTCTCAATAAACGTGAGCTGCTTTTCACTGAGGCCGGAACGATAGAGTTTCTTATCGCCTTCTTTCACCCAGTGAATGTCATCCACCACGATGAAGTGGACGGATCCATAGTCAAATGCGAAGTACGCCGGGCCGTACACACGTTCGTATGTTTCGTCGCTGAGTTCATCGGTTTCGGCGGCGAAATTGATGTCGTGATTTCCGATGACGTTGTACCACGGAATGCCGATCTTCCCGACGGTGCGATTCAAACTGTCGAACAGACTCAAATCGTCGAACAGAATATCGCCCAGTGTAACACCAAACGCGGCATCAACGCCCACCAGATCTTCTACGACGTCATGCGCGATGTAGTCGATTTCCTTCTGGTCACGAGGCTGCGGGTCGCCGAAAAAGATCACGTCAAAGGCCGCAGGTTCTTCGACTGCATACAGCGGAAAATCGATCTTTGCCGGCAACGGTCCCGTCGGTTCGACGCCTGGAAAGCCGAGATCTCTCGGCGAACCAGCGGGTTTGTGAATGTAGTAAAATCGGGACAGGTGATCCTTGTCGGTGACAGTCCGGTAGCCGCCGGGTTTGATCACGAACACGATCGAATCGTCATCGACCGCCAGCGTGTAGCGCCCGTCGGCGTCGGTCTGCACAACGTCTCTGCCGTTCGAAACCCCGACACCCGCAAGTCCTGTTTCATCTGCATCTCGCGTGCGGCTGCCGTTCTTATCCACAAACACAACACCTGTCGCCACCGCATCATGCGGTTTCGCGAGCACGGTCGAACTCAGCAGGCAAGCGACGAAAAATGACGGAACGGACCTGAACAGCAGCATGAGCGGGGATCCTTCGTTCTGGGTTACCTGAGTGTCGTCGATCAGACTGGCAACCAGGCACGCGGTGTTCTTCAGCAGTGACTATTCCAGCGATTCGGAACCGCCTTCGCCAGCATCCAGCGGCACCGCTTCACTTGATTCGCCGGCACCGGCAATGTTGCGTTCCCGGGGCGGAGCGGGGCCCATGTATTGATAAAACTGACATTCCAGTCTGCCATTGTAGAGTTTTCTGCGGCGTGGAGCGCGGCGGCCGAAATGCTTTTCGAACCAGGTGTTGGACGTGAGGACATAGAAACTCCACGTTGGCAGCGAATCGCAGACGCGGCCGAGCTCCCGATAGACGGCTTCCACTTCTTCCGGCAGGCCCATGCGTTCGCCATAGGGTGGGTTGCAGACGACCACGCCGTATTCGCGGCTGGATTTGAATTCACTGATTTCCTGGACGCGAAACTGGATATCTCCGCCAACTCCTGCTTCAGCAGCACTCTTTTCAGAAAGCCGTATGGCACCCGGATCATGGTCGAATCCCTGAATCGGTTCGCTCATCCTGGGCTGTCGCAGATCTTTTGCTTCCGTCCGGACATCCTTCCACATTTTTCGATCCATCCACGGCCAGTCCTCCGCGATGAATGAGCGTCCGGAACCAGGGGCAATGTTTCGACCGATCAACGCGGCCTCGATCGGCAGGGTCCCACTTCCGCAAAACGGATCGACAAACTGTCGGTCACGATTCCAGTAACTCAACTGCAGCAAACCGGCTGCCATTGTTTCTCGCAGTGGTGCCGGACCGGCAAATTCGCGATAACCGCGTTTGTGAAGTCCGTCGCCCGACGTGTCAATTGTCAGCGTCGCCACGTCCCGCAGCAAAGACACTTCGACAGCAAATTCCGCACCGGTTTCATCAAAACGAAAGCGATTGTACTTCTTCTTCAGACTCTCGACGATGGCTTTCTTGACGCATCCCTGCACGGCAGGCACCGCGTGAAGTCTTGATTGTACGCTGCGACCTGCGACCGGAAACGTCGCATCGACCGGCAGCAGGTCGCTCCAGGGAAGATCGACCGTCCTGTCGAACAGGGCTCCGAAATCCGGCGCATGAAACTCGCCGACTTTGATCAACAGCCGATCCGCCGAGCGCAACCACATGTTGCAACGCGCGATATCTCGCTCATCCCCGGCAAAATGAACTTTGCCATCCAACGTCCGCATGTCCGTATAACCCAGTCGTTCGAGTTCCCTCGTGACGACGGATTCCAGCCCGAAAGTCGTAGTGGCAATCAATTCAAAGCGCGGCATTTGATAAAATCGTGAGCTGAAAAAGGAGGATTCCCGGAGCCTGTCATGATACTCCAAAACTGTGAGCCGCAAGGCGCTAGCGGTCTGTTGATTTAGTCCTGTGGATGAGTTTTCGTTTAACGGCAAGCCGCAGGCGACAGTGACTGCTTGCGCCGACGCCTGCGGCTTGCCGTT
>JAYUVA010000287.1:0-2628 GCA_043754375.1 Candidatus Kuenenia sp.
GGATTCACTCGCCCGTTTGCCAGTCAGCCATTTTGCCAGTCAGCCAGACAACTCATGACGATCGACTGGGACGCCTTCACCAACCATCCACTGACGACAGCCGAAGTGCGGTTGCTCGGCGCGGTCGATCTGTCGTCTGTCCTGGCTCTTCAAAAGCTGATGGTACACGCGGTGCGGGCTCAGAGTGGGACGAATGCCGCAATCCTGATCTGCGAACATCCGCCGACCGTCACCATTGGGGAAGGTGCCAGTCTGCTGGAACTTCCGGAATCGACACGCGAACTGGAATCTCGCCTGATCACTGTCCACAGGGTCCGACGGGATGGCCATGTGATTCTGCATCAGCCCGGCCAGATCGCCGCATATGTCGTGGTATCGCTGTCCGATTGTCGTATGGACGAAACTGGATTTCGCACATGCCTGCAACAGGCGGTCGTTGCGACGTGTCGAGAAGTCCAGGTTGTCGCTTCAACATCATCCAGCGATCCAACGGCCGTGTTCGGCCGACACGGAGTGGTGGCAGAACTGGGAATTCATGTTGACGACGGCGTGACCAGCTTTGGAGTTTTCCTGAACGTGAGCTGTCGTCTGGACGAAGCACGCGGGATCGGACGTGGCCTGCTGGGACAGCGCGTGTCTTCTTTGAATGCTGAACGCGTCCGACCGACGCAGATGCCGCAGGTTCGATCGGCTTTGATTCAGCATGTGTGTACACAACTGGGCTATCCTGACTATCATCTGCACACCGGTCATCCTTTTCTGAAACGAACCCGGACCCTGATCCATGACAAGTTTGCCAATCCTCAATCAACCGACGACTGATATGACGCTGCAGGCTGCATCTTTGCACCTTGCGCCGTTGAATATCGTGCCGCTCAATGCGATGCTGCCGACGGACGCTCCTCAGCGCCGCCTGCCGCGTTGGCTCAAGCGTCCGTTGCCTCAGTCAGGCATGGCCTATACCAGCGACGTAATTTCTGACCTGCGGCTGGAAACGGTCTGCGAAAGCGCCAAGTGTCCGAATCGCACGGAATGCTGGTCGCAGAAAACAGCGACATTCATGATCGGCGGCAACGTCTGCACGCGCCCTTGTGGATTCTGCTCCGTGCCGAAGGGCAAAACGGAACGCCTGGAACTTGACGAACCGGAACGAGTTGCGGAAGCCGCCGCGCGACTGGGACTGAAGTACGTGGTCCTGACGTCCGTTACCCGCGATGACCTTCCGGATGGTGGCGCAGATCACTGGTATCGCACGGTGCTGGCCGTCCGCGAACTCACGGGAGCACAGGTGGAAGTGCTGACGCCCGACTTTCTGGGGAATCGCAAAGCCATCAGCCGCGTGATCGAATCGCGTCCGGACGTCTTCAATCATAATACGGAAACCGTGCCTCGGCTGTATCATCGCGTCCGCCGCAATGCTGAGTATCAGCGTACGCTCGATCTGCTGAAACAAATCAAGGACGAGGCACCGGAAATGCCGACCAAAAGCGGGCTCATGCTGGGACTGGGCGAAACGCGGGAAGAATTGTTCGATGTCTTTGCCGACCTGCGTGGCGTGGGTTGCGACATGCTCACACTGGGACAATATCTGCAGCCGACTCCTGATCACCTGCCAGTCGAACGTTATGTGCCGCCGGAAGAATTTGATGAAGTCGGCGAGCAGGCTCGCAAGCTGGGTTTCAGTATGGTGGCCAGCGGTCCATTTGTGCGCAGCAGTTATCATGCCGGCGAAATGGCCGAGGGAATGGAACATGCCATTGCGAGACGGCAGGATTAGTCATGCTGCTCGCCATTGAGACATCCGGGATGCAGGGATCCATCGCCATTTTTGATGGCCGGACGCTGCAATTCGAACGCATCCTTGGTGCATCGGGCGCCCGTCATGCTCAGACGTTGCCCGCCGAAGTCGCCGATGTGCTCGGTCGATGCAACCTGCAGCCGCGCAGCATTCGCTCTGTGGCTGTGAGCATCGGACCGGGAAGTTTCACCGGACTACGCATCGGACTGACATTTGCAAAAACCTTCGCATGGCTGAACGATGCCAGGCTGGTGGCTGTCGATACCTTGCGCGCGATCACTCAACAGGTTCCATCGACCATAGAATACGTGACGGCAATCGTTGATGCGCAGCGGACGGAATTCTTTGCCGCGACGTATCGCTGGAATGCAGAACTCGGACTTCGCTTTGCAATCGACGACGTGCATCTGGTGAGCGCGGATGATCTGCCGCAGGAGTATCCGATCGTCGGGCCTGCCGGCCATAAACTCAAATCTGCCGCAAAGGATCGATTTGACGTGCTCGACGAATGTCTGTGGCAACCTCACGCCGTCAGTGTTGGTCGTATCGGCCTGCACATGCTTGACCAGCAGCAGTTCGCAGATCCTGACAGTCTGGAACCTGTCTACATCCGTTTAAGTTATGCAGAGGAAAAACGTCGCGAATCCGGGACAGTGGAACTAGAATGATGTGAATCTGTCTGATGACCGCTGGTTTTGTGAGCGGCAAGGCGCTAGCCGCCGGTTTTTGCAGATTGATTACCCGCTGCTAGGCGGGTGTTGATTTAGTCCCCGATTTCGCATCTTTGTTTACCGCCGAGCCGGAGGCGACGGCTCGCGGAATAGCCGTCG
>JAYUVA010000288.1:0-5478 GCA_043754375.1 Candidatus Kuenenia sp.
CCCTGGTGAGGAAGAAGTCTACGCACGAGAACAACTTCTGCAAACCGCCGCCTGATAATCTTCGCGCCACAACAAGAAATCAACTGTGAGTAGTACGGATCACACGGATGAGTCACCGTGTGTTTATCTGTGCAATCCGCGAAATCCGTGGTTAAAATTTCTTTCCCGCTCTTCCTTTGGGTTGCGGGCGAAGCCCGCGCCGGGAATTTGCAGGGTGTCCCAGCCGTGATCGCAGCGTATCGCAATGGAATTTCGACTCCACGGGACCGCGACATGCTGCTGGTTGATTGAAATCGCCGAGGGAACGTGACAAGATTTGAGATCACTTTCAGGAGTTCTACAATGCAGATCAACCAAAAGATTACCCCGTTTCTGTCGTTCAACAGCGGCGCGGAAGAGGCCGCAAACTTTTACGTCTCAGTACTTCCGGATTCTAAAGTCGTAAAAACGCTGAAGAACCCTGCCACCGGGACTGTGATGACGGTTGAATTTGAGTTGGCCGGAATGCGATTCATTGCGCTCAATGTGGGACAACCATGGGAATTCAGCCATGCGTTCTCACTGTCGGTTGCTTGCGAAACGCAGGATGAAATCGACAGGTTGTGGAGCAGCCTTTCAGACGGCGGCAAGGAAGTGCAATGCGGCTGGCTTGTTGACAAATTTGGCGTGTCGTGGCAGATCGTGCCAGCAAACATCGGCGAACTGATGAGTCACCCGGACCCGGCCAAAGCCGGGCGAGTCATGCAGGCACTGTTCCAGATGACAAAACTGGATAAAGCGATTCTGGAAAAAGCAGCGGCTTCAGAGTAGGCAGGACAACGTCGTGAACCGATTTTGAAGTGTAATGAGGAAGTGGACAACTTGAGTACTCGGCACCAAGAGTGTCCGGACGCCTCTTTAAACAGCATAAACATACAAGTCGTTCGTAGCCAGCATCACCAGATCACCGACCGGCCGGAATCGAAATGTAAGGGATCGTGTCTCCAGCACCTCGTTCGACGCTTCGAGTCGTGCCTTTACGGGTTTCGCGGATGAGTGTCACAAACGGGTCGCCGCTGAAGCAAACTTCGCTGAAGAACGTAAAGACGGAAGAATTGTCCGTCACAAACATCGGGGCAAGTTTGCCGGCGGTGGTTGTGTAGCTGAAGCCGCCGAGGATTTCGCTGCGGCCGCCGCCGCGTGTTTCCAACAGCGTACCGCCACGTTCTGTCTTGTATCCCAGAACCCACAGGTCGCTGTTGTCGTTGACCACATGCGTGCCTTCGTTTTCGACGTTGAGCTGGCGAGCCCAGACACGTTGCTTCTTGAGCTTAAGGTTATGCGTGACGAAGTCCTCGAAGAAAAGTTCGCCGCCTTCGGCCTTACGGGAAAAAGTGAGGTCGCAGTCGGAAACACTGCGAAGCAGGATCGTGCGACGAGTGTCGATTTCGAGGCCACCGTGCACGTGCGAGACATGTTCCAGCGACACGACAGGCGATGCGCCATCCATGATGCGGAAATCAGGCTTCGCCTCGCCGTTGTAATCAACCCAGCCACCCGTGCCGACAATGCGTCGTGCTTTTCCGCGAATAATGACCGTCTTCTGCATCGCATATAAGCCCGGCAGAAAGACAGTCGTCGCGCCAGAGTCCATCGCCTTTTGAATAGCGTCCGAGGAATCCTGTTGTCCGGTTGGGTCCGCGCCGAAGTTGTCTACATTCGCCCAGGATTCGGGATCGTCCACGGGAATTTCCGGCGGCTCTTTCACCGGCAGTCGCGGCGAACTCGCCTCCGACGGAAACGGACTGGTCGCCGGATGTGAGCAATACTCGGCAATGTTCGGCCCCGCGCTGCCGGGCTTGTCCGCGCCAGTGATCCGGAACGCGGCAAAGGAATCAGGCGTTGCAACATCACCCAGTGCCCGGCCATAGCCTGTCGTGGTGATGTCCCGCAAAAAAATGCGTCCGCCGTTGAAGTTGACGATCGCTGGCATTCCGGCCGCACCGTCTCGACCGGTCAGTTTCGCTTCGATCAGGCACAGTGCCCCATAGCTTTGAACCGAGGGGACCGAATTGTCGCTGACGAGTCCTCGAATGCTGATGGCCTGACCCTCGTTCGTGAATCCGAACTGCGTCTGGCCTCGCAACGTAATGTGCTCGAAGGTCTGCCCGTTCACCGAACGCGCCGTGCTGATGCCTCGCTGAAAGCCAACGATCTCGCAGTTCCGTACAAGCAGCGGGCCGTTCATGTCACGATGGCCAAGGTCGAGTCCCACAAGTCCGCTGCCTTCACACGCAATCAGCCGGCAGTTTCGAACAGCTCCGGAATTATTCGAGTAGAACTGCAGACCGATCGCACCGGGATTGTTTTGCCCGACATCGAACGTCACGTCCTGAATGTAGTTGTGAAACCAGTCAGCCGATCCGAATCCGCCGCACCACATGATGCTTGCGGCCTGATCTGGATCTGTAAAAGTGGAGTCCTTCAACCGGATAATCGTCTTCGCGACATTCTGTCCCTGAATGAAGTTCATGCCCCATGCATCCTTCCCCGCCGAATTCTGCTTAGACCAGTTCAGCGTCCCGGAAACGAGATACGTTCCATTTGGCAGATAGAGAACCTTGTGCTGCCCCATCACATCAAAAAGTGCCCGTTGAAGTGCTTCGGTGTCGTCGGTCTGTCCGTCACCTTTCGCATGATACGGAGCCTGTGTGACATCAACGACCGCGTGACTCTCCGGATAGGTGATATTCGAATCAGCATCGAAGCGCGCACCGATGACCGTTTCGTCGTCAGCACACCCGAATGCGATGGGTTGGCATAACAACAGGACAGTTGCCAGCCTGAAGAGCTGAGTCTGTTGATGGAAGGAGCTGACGTGATTCATGGATAGGTCCAATCTACTATTCATCTCGAACAGCAAGAATCGACACGAAATTGAAGCACTGGAACCACGGAGCGGTGGTAGTAAAGCCAGCCTGTCTGAGCCGTGCGACATGTGTGTCGAGCGATTCCGGAATGAGGCGATTTTCAATCGCCGTGCGTTTCTGAGCGACCTCAAGTTCACTATATCCATGGGCACGTTTGAAATCGTGATGCAGATCGGTCATTAACTGTTGCTGGTTCGGTTCATCGAAACAGATTTTTTCTGACAGTAACAGGGCTCCGCCAGGCAGCAGTCCACGCCAGACGTTTTCAATCACCCGCGTGCGTTCTGCAGGCGGAAGGAACTGGAGCGTCAGATTCAGCACCACAAACGTGGCGTTGCGGATCTCAACGTTGCGGAGATCTTTCTCATGGAGCTCAACCAGACAGCCCTTTTCGTTCGATTCCGAGAGAATCGTTCGCAGACGTTCGATCATGGCGGCCGAATTATCCACGGCGTGAATTGTGCAATCTGATGGTGCCTGGCGGCGGATCAACCGTGTCGCAGCACCCAGCGAACAGCCCAGATCCCAGACTGTGGTTCCGGGGCGCACAAAACGTGCAGCCAACTGTTCGATCATCGACAGGATCGACGCATATCCCGGCACCGACCGTGCGATCATGTCCGGAAAGACTTTGACGACCTGTTCGTCGAATTCAAAACTACCCACCTGATTCAGCGGCAGAGAATAAATGTCATCACGCTTCATGGTTTGGCCGTCTGTCATGTCAGTTCTGGTTGCTGACGTTTCTCAAGAACGTAGGACACGATGCCTTCCAGCGCCAGGCAGCCGAGTCCGGCCAGCAGCAGCCAACGCCAGAATTTCTGGCGGGATTCCAGTTCTGCGGCATCGAGTTGTGCTGCGAGGTCCGGATCGTCGGACGGCTGCGCAGCGTCGCGAACTTTCGCGATGTCCGGCGACATGCCCAGCGCCTGCAACTGGCCTGCGGGCAGCGGTTCCGTCCGACTTTCTGACGCAGCGACTGTCACGAGCAGGCTGATGGATTGAGGACCCTCATTGTTTTCGCTGCTGAGCGTCCAGCGGCCAGGTTCATCGAGGACGACGGATTTTACCGCCGCCACCTTCTCTGCGTTTGTCTCCGCCAAACTTGTCCGGACATCCGGAGCGACAGTGACCGGATCTGGCGCGTACGGTGTGCCGTCGGGGCGCGTTAATGTCCAGACATCGTTGCCAGCCAATTCTGCAGGAGTGATGCGGTGACCAACTTCCAGCAACTGATGTCCTTTGTGACGCGGGTTGGCCATTTGCACGAGTCGTTGAATCATCGGCGGAAACCGCGTTGATAACGCCCACTGGCTGTCGTCCGGATGCCAGCCTGTGGCCAGCACGACAATGCGTCCGCCCGACGGATGCGTGTATTCCAGCACTGCGGGACTACCGGAATCGAAACGGGCAAGGATTCGTACGGCATCAGCTTGTTTTTCATCCAGCGTGAGCTTGCGATAGTGCTTGAAGCGGATTGAGGAGAAATCGGAGAATCTGGCGTCCGCAAATGTCGCAAACAGCGGTGACGAAAAATCGATCTGTCCCAGCATCGCGTAATCTTTCACGTCGGCTTCACCGAACGTCAGTGCCGGCGGCAACAGGCTCCTGACGGACTCAGCCATTTCAACCGACTTCAATGCCAGGACGACGACGCCCTCCTGTTTCAATACGTTTTCCAGTGACGTCGCCAGGCTCTCCGGAATCAGCTCAGTCACGAAGACCAGTCGCACATCCGCAGGAGGCTGCACAGCAACTCCGTCTGCACCCAGCAGATCTGTCACTTCAATCGGGTCTGTTTCGTTTCCATCCAACGCGCGTTGCAGAAAATATCGCATGACATCGGCGTTGTTGGCATCCGTCGAGCCTGCGTGAGCGATGTGGATCACGCCGCGTTCGTCGATCGGCAAATCGACGACGTTGTCAAATGTGTGAGGTTCGCTGAGCAACTCAACGCCGACGATCTGTGGCTGTCCCTGTACGGCGTCGGGCATAGAAAACGTGCGTCGCTCTCCGCCGCCCACCTCGGCCGTCAGCGGAGTTCCAACCGGCAGGCCTTTCGCATCAAACGTCTGCAGGATGTATCTGGTCAGCGCAGCATCGCCGGAGTTGGTGACACGCACACGAATTTTTCCGGTGCGGTGGTCTTCAATGAGACTCAAACCCGCATTGCCTGGCTGTTGCGGCTGGACGATACGCAGATCGAGCTTTACGGAATCCGGCCATTTTCCGGAACGCAGCTCATCGAGCGAACTCCCCTGCTGAAAATCGGTAATCAGGATCACTCGGCGTTCGCTGACTGAATCCGACTTCGCGGTTTCGCGCGACACTTCATCCGCAGTCTCCAGCAATGCGTTGGCAGTGCGTGTCGCCATCCAATCCGGTTCCCAGGACTCAATCGCCCTTTCAATCAATTCCAGACGACGACCTGGGTCGGTCGTCTTCCATTCTTCGACTGTAACCAGCTTACGCATCGAGTCCGAGTAAACGGAGATACTCAGCGTATCATTCGCATCCAGTTCATCGGCAACCTTGTGAAGTTCCGCAGCGACAGACTCGCGCAGTCCAT
>JAYUVA010000289.1:0-2568 GCA_043754375.1 Candidatus Kuenenia sp.
CGCCCGCCGCGCCCGCCTTTTGCAATCACGACACTCTCGCCGTGGCGCTGCAGGTCCTTCAACAGATGCCCATGTTTCAAATCCGTAATCAGGGTTCCAGGTGGAACGAGGATCACCGTAGGCTTGCCGCAACGTCCGGTACACAGCGCACCACTGCCGTGCTGGCCACGGTCCGAGTTCCAGTGTCGATGGCCGACAAGATTGCCGAGCGATCCTTTGTTCTCATCCGCTTGAATAATAATGTCGCCACCATCGCCGCCGTCGCCACCATCCGGGCCACCGCGAGGGACAAAGATTTCCTTCCGGAAGCTGCTGCACCCGTTCCCGCCATCACCAGCGCGACAATACAGAATGACTCGATCCGCAAACATAATTCATGCACCTTGCCCGATAACCACACAATGCCAATGAACGGCATTGTAACGTGAACTTTCCCGAAAGTGCAGGTTTTCAGCCGGTTTCGTGCTGCCTGGCGGCAGCTTCCTCAAGATCGGCACGAGAGGCAGCCAGGAATTCACGAAGCGAGGCACGTAAGTCCTATGACGGAGCGTCTGGCAATCGTGCGAAGGCTGATCCATCAATCAGCACCTGGTTTCGGCTGGAACAGGCGTTTAGAGCCATTGGTTCAAGTGCCTGCATCCGATATTCGACCGGATGTTGCGAACGCGGTGAAGACATCTTACGCTTAGCCAACCTTGGCATTCCCGATGAAACTGAGAAGACCTCCCAGGGAAGTCCTGTCATGGGGTCTCGATTCCTGCCTTTGTGGTGATCAGGCTTTTCAGCGTATCATCAAGAAAGCGAAACACGTCATCGATCGCGGCCTGGACGATCACCATGTGTTCGACATCGCGGTATTCATGATACTCAGACCGGACCCCGGCGGCTTCGAGACTCTTGTGCAATTGCATGGCACCGCTCCGGCCAAAGTCCTGATCGCCTGCACCGACAAACCAGTGGATTGACTGTACCCTTTCGGCATTGGCCATGCGGCTTCCGCCGCCCAGAGCAACTGCCGCGACAGGGAGGTCGGGGTGAAGACCGGCTTGGCGCAGGACTTGCCCAGCGCCCATCGAATGCCCCAGTAACATCACCTGTGCCCGGTCGATGTCAAAATTCTGCTCCAATGCATCCAGCATTGCCGCAATATCGAGCGACAGACCAAACAGACTCTGCCGTGGTGCCACGACCAGCCAGCCACGCCGTACTCCTTCGTCAATGACTCGCCCGGCCCCGTAGGTTTCAAAAAACATATTTTCACTGCCGCCCGCCCCATGAAACACAAACAGCACAGGCAAGGGATGAGCGGAGTTCGCCGGTGCCCGCACTCGAACGGGAACGCTCTTGCGACCAACACCAAGGCTGAGCCACGTATCGGATTGTCGTGCCAGATTGGAAAAAACCTCGCGAGCCTGCGCCTCAGGGAGCAACAAGGCGTCACACATCCTCAGCCGCTCGTCCGCCGGATAGTCCGTCTCCTGAACCCTGCCAGCCTGCATTGACTTCAGCACCGCTGCTGAATCGCGAATGGTGGCGCGAACAGTGTCATCCAGTTTCCTGCCCGGATCAGCCAGAGTCGACTGTAGCGTTTGCAGTCGGTTGTCGAAATTCACGATTCGGCTGATGATCACTTCGGGGAAACGAAACACTTCATCGCCTGCCACTAGCTCAGCCATCATCCGATGATCACCAGCAGCCAATGCGCCAGTTTCCCATGTGATTCCGGTAAGCGCTTCACTCAGCGGGAATTCTGCATTTCCAATGACAGCCTGGCTGCTATCTGTCAATTGCAGACGGAGCCGCGCGTGCTCGGGAGCCTGCAGGTCCGATTCATAAAACGGGGTTAGCCGGATTTCCATCGTCGACTGTGCCACATCGGCGCAGACCGGTGTGACGATCACCTGCCAACCAACGGCGGACTTTTCGAGTGTCCCCACGGTGTCTTCATCGCGAACGATGTGCCACGCCCGATCCAGATGTTTGCCCGCCGCTGACAACTGCAGCCCGAAGAAACTGCCGACCGCAGCCTTCATCTCAGGCACGCACGCGGCTCGGCGAGCAGCGGTCGCGGTTTCCCAGGCGGTCTCAAACCGTTGCAGTCGGCGACCAAGTTCCAGTCGCTGAGTCTGTCCGTACGCCGATTGCGGTGCGCCCGTCAAAGTCAATACGGCGAAAATAATGCCAACCAGAGTCGCATGACGTAGCAGAGATAAGTAGTTCATTTTTGACACATTCAGGATCAGCAAGTTCGTTCGGAGCGATGCCAATTCACAGATCATAAAATCAAAGGTGGCATAAAATCAAAGGTGGCAGGAATCGTTTCCAGTACTTCAGGCGGCAGTTACTGCGTTGGTGAATGTGCAGAGTATGGAGGCGGTAGACACTGAGTTGAAGCGTCGGGCGGTGAATGGGAATTGAGTGGAGGCGTCGACCAGAACTCACACTCCGTACTCGCGAAGTCAATGCGTAATGGTTAGGCATCGGGTCCCTCTACGACGAACCACGGGAGGTTGGTGACATGAATGAGTTCATCGAGTGACTTCCAATTTTGCGCGCTGGCCTTTAGAC
>JAYUVA010000290.1:0-4573 GCA_043754375.1 Candidatus Kuenenia sp.
TGCCCGAGACTTTGGAATCCCCATGGCACCGAAAACAGGTTTCGACCAGCACCGGGCGGATCTGATTCTCGAACAGCGCGTCGGCAGTCTCATCGCCAAACACCGACGAGATTTGACAACTGGTTACGATCGAAGTGACCGCAATTCGACCGAGGATGTGTCGCAATCGATTCAATCGACTGACGAATGCGAACAAGAAGGAGGGATTCATGACGTGGTCCCGTCTTGTGACGATGTCGGTAGGCTCAATCAGGAACAGGGTCGAGACCTGATCAAAGTGAACGCGGAGGGTTTTCATATAGAGTACCGTACGCAACCAGCGTTCTCAAGGCGTTTAACAACGGCGACGGATTTTGACATGACTCGCATCTATCGATAATCGTTCCTTTTCGCACAATGATCGCCAGATACTCAGCGATTGCTTGAGATCTCCCATTTCGTACCCGTAAGATGTGGCACCTATTCTCGCAAGATCCCACGAACACAACATCGCCACGTCCCGCAGGGACGACAGACAAGGAATCACCATGCACTCGTTCGTGAGTTGTCTGTTGCACGTGATTTTCAGCACCAAGGAACGTCGCCCATTGATCACGACCAATCTCGAAGAGCGGCTCTGGCCGTACCTGGGTGGCATCGCACGCAAGCACAAAATGAAGGCGTTGAAAGTCGGCGGGGTTGCAGACCACCTCCACATTTTGTTGTCTCTGCCCTCGACCGTGGCCATCGCAAAGGCTGTACAGCTCATCAAGGGCAACTCCTCGAAATGGATTCACGAGACGTTTCCGCAGCACGCCGCGTTCGAATGGCAAGAAGGATATGGAGCCTTCAGCATCGGCGTGTCGGGCATCGACGACACGGTCGCCTACATCGAGAACCAAGCAGAACACCATCGAAAAAAAACATTCAAAGAAGAGTTGGAAGCGATCCTCAAGAAGCACGCGATGGAATACGAGGATTGGATGCTCGATTGAGATTGAGCGAGATGCGGTCCTCGTCCCGCCAGGGACGCCCGACAATAGCCCACCGTTTCAACGGTGGGACACCAGATGCAACACCGCGACAAGTCCCGGTAGGGACGAAAGAAATTCCCAACGGGACGCAACAATGATCAAGGACCAAAGAGCGATCCACGCGAAATGTCTGTCGCCCCTCGGGGGCTTTTGGGAGTTTTTTGCGCTCGGAACCACCGATGAATCGGTGGGCTATTGTCGGATGTCCCTGCGGGACAAACGCAAAGCCGGAGTCCCGGCAGTGGGCGTCCAATCAAGACAATTCGATACGGACTGAATAGTAGTTTCGATCCTAAACGGGGTTGAAGAACTGTTCGTTTAATTTCGGGTGATTCGGCTGATTCAGGAGTCAAGTTCTTATGCGCACGGTCTGGCAGTTTCATACATCGGGGCAGTTGGTTTTTGGCTGGGGGGCGGTGAGGCAACTGCCGTCGCTGATGTTGCGGCGGAAGTTTCGTCGAGTGTTTCTGGTGACCGATCGAGTGCTCGCAGGGAACGGGATTCTCGAACAGGTCAGGACGCCGCTGGTTGAGGCGGGACTGGATGTCGATGTGTTTGACGGCGGCGAACCGGAGCCTTCGGTGGAATCCGCCCTGAGAACTCTTGAACGGGCTCGGCGGTATCAGCCGGACGTCATCGTGGGCTTGGGTGGCGGAAGTAATATGGATCTGGCGAAGATCACGGCGGCAGCGTTTTCGCATGGCGGAGAACCGAGCGATTACTTCGGCTGGGATCGTATTCCTGGTCCCGTCGTGCCGCTGGTTTGCGTTCCGACGACATCCGGGACCGGCAGTGAAGTGTCCCATGCGGCGGTGCTCACGGATACGGCGAATGCGATGAAGGTCAGCACGCTCAGCAATTACCTGCGGCCGATGATTGCCGTGGTGGACCCAGAGCTGACATTGTCATGCCCGGCGAAGGTCACGGCCGACAGCGGAATAGATGCGTTGACGCATGCGATTGAAGCTTGCACTGCGGTGGACTTCTGTTCGATGGAACTCGCCGAGAACGAAACGGCCGCCTACGAAGGGCGAACTCCACTTGGAGAATGTCTCGCGGAGAAGGCTATTGTGCTGATCGGCAGGCATCTGGTCGCCGCCGTGCGTGAACCGGGCAATCGTGAGGCACGTGAGGGAATGAGCCTCGCGGCCACGCTGGCCGGAATGGCGTTTTCTAATTGTGCGGTGGCCGTCGTGCATGCTCTGGAATATCCGATGGGTGGCGAATTGCATGTGTCTCACGGTGCGGGAAACGGCTTGCTGCTGCCATTTGTCATGCGGTTCAATCTGCCGGAGCGGCGTGCGACGTTCGCTCGGATTGCGAAGCTGATGGGAGAAGACACGACGGGCCGGGATGAAGCGGCAGCGGCGGAACTCGCGATCTCTGCCGTCGAAAAGCTGAAGCGCGCGATCGGTATCCCGGAACGTATCCGTGACATTGGGGGACGTGAGGATCAGCTGCCTCGGTTTGCCGCGAAAGCCTTTGCCATCAAACGACTCATGCTGGTGAATCCTCGGCAGCCGACAGAGGCCGATCTGCTGGGAATCCTACGTGAGGCATTTTGACATGATGTTCGGCTGCTGTCACCGTGAACCTCCGGAACTTTGATCTGGCGGCAGAAGTTGCTGTCCCCGTTCGTTTTGCCCATCTTGCAAGGAACGTGCAATGCCTGGTTCGAAGCTGGTTGTATTCGTGCATGGCTGGTCCGTGCGAAGCACAGACACTTATGGGCGGCTGCCGGACCGATTGAAGACCGAGGCAACCGCCGCAGGGCTCGACATCGATGTAAAGCATGTGTACCTGAGCAGGTATGTCAGCTTCCGCGATGAAGTTCGCGTGGAAGATATCGCGCGGGGTATGGACGCTGCGATCGCGAGCGAACAGGACATTCAGACAGCAGTGGCAGACGGCACGAAACTCGTCATTATCACACATTCCACGGGCGGACCAGTGGCGCGAGAATGGTGGAACCAATTCTGCGTGAAAGCCAAACGTCCATGTCCCATGAGCCACTTGATTATGCTCGCCCCGGCCAATTTCGGCAGCGCCCTGGCTCAATTGGGAAAAAGCACAATCAGCCGACTGAAGAGTTGGTCTCAGGGAGTGCAGCCGGGTCAGGGAGTACTGGATTGGCTGGAACTGGGAAGCTCCGGATCCTGGGATCTGAATGAATCCTGGATCCGACAACAGCCGAGCTGGATGCCTGAGGAGAATGTGTTTCAGTTTGTACTCACAGGTCAAAGCATCGATCGATCAATGTACGATTACGTCAACAGTTATACTGGAGAGACCGGATCCGACGGAGTGGTACGGGTTGCGTCAGCCAACCTGAATGCAACATACGTGAAGCTCGTGCAGAAACCTGATACGAAGGAAGCCATTGTTAAAGACTGGCGAGCGACCAAGCTCACACAGGTATTCAGCAAAACGGCTCCGCCAACGGCATTTGCGGTTCTGCCGGGAATGGCGCATTCCGGTGAAACAATGGGGATCCTGCGAAGTGTCAAGCTGACCGGAAAGCACCCGGCGGTGGACGCGATTCTGCAGTGCCTGGCGGTTGATGATGCGGCAGGTTATGGCGAGGTCGTGAAGAACTTCAACGAGCTGACGGCAGCCACTCAGGCCGCCGAATATCGCGAAGTCGAAAAGGGGTTGCTGTTTTCAAATCGCGAATACGAACACCCGCTGACGACTCAGCTGATCGTACGACTGACGGACGACAGTGGCTACGCATTACGTGACTTCGATTTTCTGCTCACGGCGTGGGATCCGCAGGCGGCGAATCCGGCACATCGAACGCCCAGCCCGGACCTGCTTCCTGATGGCTTTCTGCTGGATCGTCAGCGAAACAGGAATCAGACCAACTGCCTGTCCTTTTACCTGAATCAGGAAGTCCTGGAGAAAGCCCCCTTCCTTGGTATTCGCATTCATCCTCGTCCTGAGCCAGCAGCCAAAGCAAAGGCGAAGGATGATTTCTTTGTGCACTATCTGACGACTTCGTTTGGTGCCGATGCAAAGACGATCTCGGGTTTGCTGCAGCCCAACTCAACACTCCTGCTGGATATTGAGTTAATGCGAGTGGTCCGCAAAGGACTGTTCCGACTGACGACAGACACAAAGGTAAAAGATTTCACGGGTGATGGGCCAGACGCAGCATTTCGCCAGGAGACTGAATAACGGATATCCTCCGATTCAAACTGCCGTGTCCGAATTCAGCGGCGTCAATTCTTTTCTGCCGCCCGGTTTAGCGCATGGCCGCGATCTTGGCTTCGATGAAGGTCATGTGATGCGGGATATGGCGGGTGATGCGTTCCAGCAGAGTTTCAAGTGTGAGTGGACCAGCTTCGGAATGGACACCGGTGCGCTGGAAATCCTCGACATCTGTGTTCCTCAGAATGACGGCCATCTGACGCCGTACGACGGAGATCAATTCCAGCTCTTCATGGACGCTGCGTTTCTCGTAGTGCAGTCCGGCGGCAAAGACGTCCGGGTCGCCCCCGAACATCGTGGGATTGTCTTCCACCAGCACGCGTTTCATGCGATCCGCATAAACGGGTTCA
>JAYUVA010000291.1:0-9317 GCA_043754375.1 Candidatus Kuenenia sp.
TAACCGCGTGCCCATCGGGCCGCGCTTCGCTGCCAATCGCGGGGCGTTGCCCACGCGGTTAAACGATATTATGCCAAACGACTTCTGCCGAGGTGCTTAAGTCATTGCATTTTGGCGGAATCCTCAATCCTCACGGACCCCAGCTCCGCGCAAAACCAGCAGCCTTGAGCGGAATCCAGCAGCCTCACATCGCCCTTGTGAAGGCGGGCAAGGTCGCGGGCGATGGAGAGCCCGATTCCGGTGCCGGTCGAAGCGCGCAGGTCATTACTGAGCCTGCTGAATGGACGAAAGACATGGGCGCGCTGGTGAGCAGCGATGCCGGGACCGGCATCGATCACATCGATCCTGACGCGGGATTCTGTAGTCACACAGCGAACAATCAGCGACTTTCCACTCAGAGCGTAGCGTTCGACGTTGTTGATGAGATTACCCAGAATCTGTTCCACGAAGTCAGGGTCCAGCTTCAAAGACTGCTCCGAAGTGCCTTCGAACTTCACCACGATGCCGTGCTCTGTCAGGGACGGTGTGAACCGATCCACGATCTGCCGCACAAGTGCCGTTACATGTGTATCGCAGGGACGTGGTTCCAGCGTCTTTCGTTTCTGACGCGCAAATGTCAGAACGTTGCCAATCAGGCGAGTTAACCGCTGAGCTTCGGACGTGATCACGGCCAGTCGTTGGCGCGGTCGTGCAGCAACTTCCTGTTCCGCCGCATCCAGGTCTCGTTCCAGCAGTTCAGCATACATGCGAATGTTTGTCAGGGGCGTCTTGAGTTCGTGCGAAACCTGATTCACAAAACTCACCTGCTGCGTTGCCTCCCGGATGTCGCGAGCATAGTCGCGGTATAGCAACCATGCGAGCACGACCAGCGTCAGCGTAAATGCCGAAAGCCCGGTGGCCAGCGTCACAATGGCACTGCGACCGGTTCCGGCGAGTCGTTGATCTCCAGGGACAAAGCACTGCAACCTCCACGATGCCAGCGGTGCAGCGACAGGAATTTCACAGAACGGCACGGCTTCCTCACGGATATCCGGCCCCCAATCATAAACCGTTTCGGAAGCCGCATTCACCACGCGAAACGACGACATCACCGGATCAACAGATGTGAACCCAATTTCCGTCTCCGGCAGCACAGAAATCACGTCCGAAATCCACCGCGAACGCTCAAGCGACGCTCCCACCAAATGCCCGGATGGTCGCCGCTGCCAGTACACGAGATTCAAACCACGATCCCAATACCAGACAAACCAGCCGCTCGATGATTGTGCGATCAATGGCAAACGCATTTTTAGCGGCTGCGAGTCAGTAGATTCTGGTGACGGAGCAAAATCTCCGTGTTTGACCATTGCTTCCGCCAGGGTCACCGCATTCTGCAAATCACGCTCTGTGAACATCTTTGCTGCTTGCCGAAGAAAACTCTGCTCAGTCCCATTGAGGGAACTCCCGGGATTCGGATACAGCAATTCGCCACTCGGAGTCAGCACAAAGATCTGAGTCACCTGTGGCGTGGAACGATTGAGTCCACGCAACCCTTCGACGCTGAATTCATCGAGTGCCGTGACTCGCTGCAGCCGACGTTCAGTCTCGGACAACTGGCGTCCAATGAGTCGATTGACGTCCTGCAGTCGCTGCACCATTACGCTGCGAAATCGCTGCTCCGTCATCGATTTCTCGTCGCGAGCCATCCGCACGCCAAACCATGTGAGCAACACGGTAGGCAGCAACACGATCAGAATGATCAGGCTCAGCGAACGAAATTTCATGGGCAGCGCTTTGAGGACTCAAGACGGAGATGAATGTCCATCATACCTTAACGCATGCCGGGTACGGCGCATAAAAATGCCCTTTGGCCGGTAAGCGTTGTGCGGGGACAGAACGATGAAGAGAACTGGGGAATGCTGCAAGAAACTGGGTCATCTTCGTGCAGCGAGTGTATTCTTCGTTCAACACTTGCTTTACCGAACCAAAGGGCGGCTGGGTATCAAGATCTGTATGCATTATTCGTGCCGATCATTAATCATTTTATGAATTCATCCGTGTGATCAATAAACACAGGTTAATGGCTGAATCTGCTGAAGAATAGCGCCCAAGACAAAATGTCAGCTCGGCGCTGAAATCCTGTGGGTTGGTTGAAACATCGGCGCTCAATGCGTATCTTTGGGCGAAGTCAGCGCCGAAGCATGCGCCGAAGTCGTGTTTTTCAGGGTTTGGACCGTGGCATTCTTTCTTACTAGTTCTCAAACGACGACACGTGATCTCCGAGGAGTTGTTGCGGCTCTTACGGGACTAGTGGTTGCCTATTGTGTTGCCGTACTTTGGTATGTTGCGACATTTCCAGATGTAGGTCTCCGTTGTTTGCTTCCAGATGCGAAGCCATTGCAGAATGGAGGAATCGAGATTTCTCAGTGGATAGCGGGGTCTGGGGAAAATGCAGATCCCAAGCCACGGCCCGGCGATCAGTTGGTTCGCTTGAATGGTCAGACGATCGGAACATTTCTGGACTTCGTTTCGTCGCTGCAGAGTCTTCGATTTGCCAAGATTCCCCCAGGGGGACAGTTGGCTCCGGGGTCTGATCCCAGTGAACTGCCAGTTCCCCCATTGGTGGAAGTGTTCAGTCGGGAACTTTCGCGTCCCCCTGAACGGCTGGTTGAAATCGTCTATCGAAACATGCATTCGTCCAAACCGATGCTTGAGAACCGGATCTACGTCCCCGTGCGTCCGATCGCAGTCAGTGAAGTCTCCATTACGATTTTCTGGTTTGCATGTCAGTTGTCGATACTTGCAGTCGCTCTGACGTCGTATTGGTATCGCCCTTTTGATCTGGTATCTCAGAATTTCTGTCTGATGTGCTGTGCGTCGATGGGAGCGTTTGTGGCGGGCTTTCATTGGTGGGTTTTGGCGGGCAACCCTTTGCTCAATATTCCGTTCATTGTGTGCGCCGCATCGCTCCCGGCGTTGGTGCTGAATTTCTTTCTGGTGTTTCCTCGTGAATCCGAACTGGTTCGTACAAGGCGACTGCTCATCCAGATCGGCGTTCTGGGACCTGTGGCGATTTCAACCTTTCTCCTTGTGATTGTGTATTGGAGCAGCTGGAGTCTGAACGGCAGCACAACCAGTGGCGCGCTGAATGTGTTTCAAAAACTGGCGGTGTTGAGTCAGATCGTGTTTCGTGGCTCTTCGTCCGGCCTGGTTCTTGTGAGCCATTCAACAGAGCTGCTGCATCTTCTGCGATCTACGATCTACGCATCGATCGGTCTTGCCTGCATCTATTTTCTGCTCATTGTCTGCAAACTGGTCCATGGCTGGTTGACGATTGAATTGCCGCGGGAACGACAGCAGGTGAATACGATCCTTGGGGCGGCACTGCTCTCAACAATTCCGATCAGCTACACGCTGTATCTTGCATTTTTTCAGAAGCTTGAATTTGCTCTGGGCCGGGCACAAATCCCGATGTTTATCGCAAGTATGCTGTTTATGGCGGCGTACTCACACGGTATGTTCCGGCACCGGCTGATGCTGGCCGAAGATCCAGAAGATAAGGGGCGTCGATACATTCTGATGTCCCTGCTGGTTTCCGGCGGTTTCGCAACATTACTGGCTCTGGGGGGTGTGGCCGCCCATTCTTACAGTTTGCCGCTCAATTCATCGACCACGCAACAGATCTCACTGTTTCTGATCCTGCTGCTCGCGGCCGGCATCACGCTTTGGGTGCGCGATCGTCTGCAGACGGTTGTGGATCGCAGCTTCTTCAGTGAAAAGTATCAACTCGACCGCGCGATGCAGCAATTGAATCGTTCCGCTGCATATCTGAGTGAACCGTCCGGGATGGCCGATATTACTCTGAAAACCTGCCAGGACGTGATGGACGCAACTTCTGCCATGATGTTTGTGCGAGATGGTCAGGGCAGTTTTCGTCTGATCGGTACAAAAGCAACGTCGCATGCGCCCGCGCAGTTGAAACCTGAGCAGATTCCTGTTTTTGTTTCCGGAGAAACTGTGATCCGGAGAATTCCTCAGACGAACCGCGACACAATGGCTCCTGTGCAGCGTTTGCTGCACGACCTGAAATCGGAGTTACTGTGTGTGATGGAAGGCGAGGGTGGTGTGCATGGCGTGATCATCCTGGGACGGCGTCGATCCGGTGGTTCATACACGGCAGAAGATATCGCGTTCCTGCATGCCATCGCGCAGATGAGCGTTCTGGCTCTGCACAGTTCCCGCGCTAATCAGACGATGGCGAGGCTGGATGCAGAATTGAAAATGAAGATGGATCGTATTGCCGAACAACAGCGCCAGATGGCAGTGCTGCGCGCGGAACTGACTTCTCTTCAACGCGATGCCGGACAGGCACCGGTCGTGGCGTCTGAACAGGATTTTGACAGTGAAGGAATTCGCGGCAACAGTGTGGCCTTGCTGAGCGTTCTGTCGCAAGTGAAGAAAGTGGCTCGAAGTCCATCCACCGTGCTGATTCGTGGCGAAAGCGGTACAGGAAAGGAACTCCTGGCGCGTGTCATCCATCGCAACAGCGACCGCGCTGCGGAAAACCTGGTCTGCGTCAACTGCGCGGCATTGTCTTCTTCATTGCTTGAGAGTGAACTGTTCGGCCATGTCAAAGGCGCATATACAGGTGCACATATCGACAAAGCCGGGCGCTTCCTCGCGGCCGACAAGGGGACGCTGTTTCTGGATGAGATCGGTGATATTTCGGCCGAGACGCAGGTCAAACTGCTTCGTGTGCTGCAGGAACGCTGTTTCGAAGCCGTGGGCAGTGACAAGACCGTGCATGTCGATGTCCGCGTGATTGCGGCGACCAATCGCAACCTGGAAGACATGATCGCACGAGGTCAGTTCCGGGCGGATCTGTTTTACCGACTGAATGTTGTCGCTCTGACATTGCCGCCACTGCGGGAACGTCCGGAAGATCTTGCTGAATTGGTGTTTTTCTTCCTCAGCCGGTCAGCTCAAAAAACGAAGAAGCAGATCCGACAGATCGATCCGGATGCGTTAGCGGCAATCGAAGCACATGAGTGGCCTGGAAATATTCGGGAACTGGAAAATGTCATCGAGCGGGCTGTCGTCCTGGCGGACAGCGACATGATCACGATGACCGACCTTCCGGATGAGTTTCAAACCGGGCACCAACGCAAACCACAATTTGCCAGACTCCAGGGCAGACCAGCAATCACAGCCTCCTTTGCATCGACAGTACGAAGTGTGTCGCGCAGGATCACGGAAGGTGACGAATTTCGTGCCAACGGCAGCGAAGGTACATCAACCGACTCTGAGGAACAACTTCTGCGAGAAGCTCTGCGGATCGCAGGAGGAAATAAAGCTCTGGCCGCCCGCCGCATGAATCTGCCACGCAGCACGTTCTTTAGTAAGTGCCGCAAGTACGGAATCGGAGAAGCGACGTAACCTGACGTCCTCATCGTAAGTCGCCTGTTTTTGCTTTTCTGATCGTCAATCTCAGAAATTCGTTGAGAATTTGGCACCTCGGCCTGTTTTCGTCGGGATTTGGGCGCGGACGGGTTCTGCCGGGGTTGAAGTCCGCTCGGCGTTTGCTGTAGTACGCGCATACGCACACGATGCGGACACACAACCTGCCGGAATTTCGGAATCGCCACAGCGACACACTGGTCAGGTGACGGGAAATGTTGAATTGGAACTCCAAAACTTCGGATCATTTGCATGCAGCGCATTTTTATCTCAGGAATCGGTGTCGTCAGTTGTCTTGGAAACGACCGACGTACGTTCTGGAAAAATCTTACATCCGCGCAGTGTGGCATCGACCTTCTGAGGGAACATGACATCCGCGATATGGAAGTCGTGATTGGCGGTGAAGTGCGGAACCTGGACGCCGGTCGGATCAACGTCAACGATCTTGTTTCAACTCGTAAAATGGATCGCGCCAGCCAGTTCGCTGTCCATGCGGCTCACGAAGCACTGGAAGACGCCGGACTGCCAACCACGGACATCGGCGAAAACGCAGCCGTCATTATGGGTGCTGGTCTGGCGGGACTGGAGACTTACGAAACGCAAATGGAAAAACTGCTCACCAGAGGGCCGTCGCGCGTCAGCCCATTCACCATTCCAATGCTCATGCCGAATGCGCCGCCAGGCAATATCAGTCTGGCATTCGGAGTGCGAGGGACGTGCTACACAACCAGCAGCGCGTGTTCATCTTCCGGACATGCCATGATCGATGCCATGGAATATCTGCGCCGCGGCGATGCGGACTTTGTCATTACCGGTGGAACTGAAGCCTCCCTGACACGACTGGGGATTTCATCGTTTGTCAACATGAAGGCGATGAACAGGACGATGAATGACCGACCACACGAATCTATGCGCCCGTTTGATGCGGATCGTGGTGGTTTCATCATGGCCGAAGGCGCATCGGTCCTGATCTTTGAAACCGAAGACCACCTGCGGCGGCGTGGTGGCAAAGCATGGGGTGAAGTGCTGTCCGGTCGCTCGACCACAGATGCCTATCACCTGGTTCAGCCTGATCCGGAAGGACGTCAGGCGATCAAAGCCATCAATTCGGCACTGCAGAAAGCCGGACTGAATCCTGCAGCGATCGCCGACGACGTGTACGTCAACGCTCACGGAACGAGTACTGTCTATAACGATTCGATGGAAACGGTGGCGTTGAAATCTGTCTTTGGGAATGACGCGCGACGGCTGCATATCAGCTCGACGAAAAGCATGCTGGGGCACATGATCGGTGCTGCCTGTGCCATTGAAATGTCGGCCTGTGTGCTGGCGTTGACGACAGGTGTTCTGCCGCCCACAATCAATTATACGACTCCTGACCCAGCCTGCGATCTGAACTATATTCCGAACAGTGCCATTCAGAAGCAGGTCAAATACGCCATCAATAATAGTTTTGGGTTCGGTGGCCACAACGTATCGCTGGTGGTTGCCCGAATTGACGATCCGACGCTGCAGCGAAATCCGGAATCGGCTTGATTCACCGGCGGAGAGCTTTTGTACTGCTCACGGGTAATGCACAATGGATTGGCGATCTCCTCTCTTCTGGATACTCTGTGCCACCATGCTGATCGTGGCAAGTGCGGCACTTCGTGGCGCGACGTGCCCTGCCGGATGGCGTGCGTGGGTATGCTACCAGATTGCCGTTGTCCACCGGACATTTTTTGCCCGCTGTCAAATGACGAACACGTGTCCGTTTCCAGAATCCGGCCCGGCAATCATCGTGGCCAATCATACCAGTCCGGTTGATCCTATTCTGATCTGGCACCGCCATTTCGCTCAATTCCGAAAGCCACGCCTGCGCGTGATCGGCTTTATGATGGCGAAAGAATTCTACCAGCGGCGAGGCATTGTACATTGGGTTTGCCGGGCCATGGAAAGTATCCCCGTTGCACGCAGCGGTCAGGATATGGGCCCGATTCGCGAAGCATTGAAGCGGCTGGAGTGCGGTCACCTGCTGGGACTGTTTCCCGAAGGCCGCCTGAATGTGGAGAGTCCGGATGAACGACTGCTGCCCGGCGGTACCGGTGTTGCCTGGCTGGCAATCAAGTCGAAGGCTCCTGTCATCCCGGTCTTCATTCACCACGCCCCGCGCGGCAAATCAATCCTCGGCTGCTATTTTGTCAGAACGCTGGTGACGCTGACATACGGTAACCCCATTGACCTGTCGGCATGGCACGATAAGAAACCAGGGCACGAAGAGCTGGCTGAGGTCACGGACCTCATCATGAAGTCGCTGTCCGACCTTGGCGGCATTGGTTTCACACCGATCGCCACACAATGCGAACCGGGACGTGCGTAACTACGCTGACTTGTCAAAACATGTCGCATGGCCAAATGTAGGATGGACATTCATGTCCGTCGCATGGTCAAAATCTCGGACATGAATGTCCAAGGTACAGGATTCAGATTAATCAACGACAATTCTGCAGGGCCATTCTGCTGGATCGAGACCGTAGTAATCGCGAAGGACGTGGTAAGCCTCTGCATGATGCATCCGCAAAGCACTCGGTCGCTCGAAGAATGTTTCGGTCATCACGGCGAAGAACTCCGCTGGATTCGTCGCGCCGTAGCAATCAATGAATCCGTGATGTCCGCGACGGCAGTCTTCGACGAGGCGATCGAATTCCGGCCCCAGGACCGACACCCAGCGGTCGTGTTGTTCTTTGGTTTTCAACGGAGGCGTCCCATCGGTGATTCGCCCGTTCATCATGTCCAGCTGATGAGCGAACTCGTGCAGCACCAGATTGTGGCCAGGAGTTTCCCTGCGTCCGCCAGCTCTCGCATCAGCCCACGACAAAATCACCGGGCCACGCCACCACGCTTCTCCCAGTCGAGGCTGACCACTTTCCAGCACGAACCCGGTACCGGAAGCATGTGCGCCCGGAGCCATATATCCGGTTGGATAGACCAGAATAGACAGCACATGCTCAAAGTACAGTTCTTCATCCATTCCCACGACCATCAGACACGCCTGAGCCGCGATCGTGACTTTGATCTCGTCGGTCATAACCAGTCCGCCGCAACCTTCCCAGTTTTTTTCCATGACAAAGATCCGCACCAGTCGCCGCAACCTTCGCTGCTGCTCGTGAGTCAGATGTCGATCATGCACGACATTGTCGCGTATCAGTTCATCCCACCTGTCCGGGAACGGCGTCGCCAGAATTTTTTCTCGGCGACGTTTCTTGAACCAATTAAAGATCATTTCGGTGAAACTCGTTTTATACAACAGGACTGGAATCCGTAAGGCTGGTCTAAATCCGATGACATACGCGCGGTGACGCGATAGACTGTCCAACATTCCGCTCAGTGACTGCATTGTTTCCGCAAATCACCAACAAAGTGCGAATTGGAAAAATTTCCCGAATTCATTGCGTACGAGTTCGCAAAACGACAACTACAGAGATCGAACGTCCTTATGCCGGCACAACAGAGAATGCGACTTTTCTCCATTGCCATCGCCACCACGCTTTTGTCATTCGTCGGCGGTGGTGGCGACGCTAAGCGGAGCGACAGTATACTCTCCATCGCCGTTGAAAAGATCGAGACACCGTTTCAAGGCACGATCCGAGCAAAGCAGTGGCTGTATTCTGCAGTGAACTCGTCAGAAATTACATACACGATTCGAGCTGATCAGATCCGACGTGAGACTGTATCAACAAACATACTGGAAGCGGTGATCGATCCTGCGTGTGCAGGCGTCATTTGCCGGCCCCAAAAAAACGGGCTCTTCCGAAGAATCTGTGGGTCCAAAAGCCGACTTGAGCTCAGCTCCGGCTCGACAGAAGGGTGCCGCCCCATCCGTCTTCGCCATCGCATCGCCC
>JAYUVA010000292.1:0-4948 GCA_043754375.1 Candidatus Kuenenia sp.
GTTTCCAGCGAACTGGAATCCATCAGTTCGCGCAGGGCAAGAATAGAATCCGCATCGTCGATGACGGACATCGCGACAAACGCATATACGCGGAACGCCGGCTGATCACGGGCCGCGTCTTTGAGGATCGCGATTCCGGATGCGTCGCCCAGATAGGCCAATGCCTGAGCTGCCTGGAACTTCACTTCAAAGTCGGTTGATTCCAGGGCGTCCTTCAGGAAAGGAATCCCACCGTCACCGATCGCTTCCAGTTGCAGCGCTGCCACCTGAGCCTTATCCGGATCCATCAGCTCACGTGCCAGTTTTTCGACTCGGATCCGCCGGGCAACTTCGGTCTCGTTAAAGGCAATACTGCGAATGACGGCCTGATAACGCGGGAAGTTGTTGATGTACTGAGGATGCACTTTTAAACTGATCAGGTCGTCCTGCATTGCGACTGCACAGGGAATCTTCTGGCCGAAATTGTTGTAGCGGTTGAATCGCTCTGAAACGGCATCAGCGATACGCTTGCTGTTGCGGAAGCCCTTCTTCTCACGACGCAGTACGATGCTGAGATCACGCTCGGTCCGCGACACCGCGCCACCTGGAATTGTGCCGTACATGAGTTCGCCCTGACGTTCTTCAGGCGATCCTTTCACACCCAGATTGGTCAGAATTGCACCGCCCGCCACCGCATATTCATGGCCCTTCAGCGCGCCGCGTCCTTCGACATTCGCTTCTTCAAACATTCGCGTTTCCAGGAGGTGGCCGCCTTTCAAGCTGGTGGCTTTGGCCTGCGGCGGAATCGCCACGCGCACGTCGAATCGCTGACCTTTTGTCACCATCGCCGGCAAGTAGGCTGTCACCACAACCAGTGCCGTATCCTCCGAGGCGAGAATACGTTTGCCGTCCTTTACGTTCCGGCGAGACATCTCGTTCCCGAGCTGTGTTCGTAGTGCAGAGGGCGATGGATCGCCACCAGTGCCATTCAGGCCCGTGACCAGCCCTACGCCGCGAACCGTAATGATCGTATTGCCCTGAACACTCATGTATTCAGAAAGCATCGGTGTCTTGATGCTGGTGCCAAAGTCGTCATCGTCGTCTTCCAGTTTTGACTTCGCCGATTTTTTCGTGTCCTTGTCTTTCTCATCGTCCTTCTCGTCGGTGGCGTCCCGCTCCTTGTCACTGCCGAACCGATCCGCCAGCATCGCCGCGCCGGGCATGGACATCAATCCGGCAGCACAGCCGCAAAGCAGCGTGGACGACAGCAGACACACGACGGGGGCTGCCAGTCCATATTTCCTCTTGCTGTGATCGCGGTTGCGCGTTTGAATCGGTCCCTGATTGGAATCAGGGTTCAGCAGAGGTTGTGTCATGATTGAGCTCCGTCGCCGTGACGCACCCTCGTTGCCCGTGCCGGCAATTGATTTGCCGTGCGAACAGCCTGGTTTTTCACGAAGCCGCCGCGCAGACGAAAATGCACCGCAGGTCAGCCGTGAGATTCGCTGCAAAGCAGACTGAGTTTTAAGAATCGGAATAGAAACATGTGGAACATGTCACACACAATGTGCGGGACAATGTTCGCAAAGTTACGATCAGCAGCTGATTGACAGGAGCATCCGACATGCAGATTCACCGGTCGCGGTGGGTGGACAGCCCCGAATTTGCCGGTCTGATTGGAAAGACCAACATCGTTGGAACCGCGATTGTCGCCGATATCTCAGAGGGATGATCCGGACATCGACTTTAGAATCTGTCTGGCCGTGATGCGGCTACAAAACAACTTCACATTTCAAACGATACTATGTCCGGAATTCCCGCGTCAATGGCCTTCAGCCTCTGCTCGATGCGTGACTCACCGTGAATTTCAGATGCCGCGTTTCATCCGGCAGGAAATGCATTCATCCCGGCCTCGCCTGCAAAGAGTCGCCAACGCTACGTCAGACACACCGGCAGAATCTGCGAGTTCTGCGGCGTGAACACGCGGCTCGATGACTGTCGTCTTCGTCTCCAGGGTCGGTACTTTCGTTTTTGCCGCGTGCGGTTCAGATTGCACATTCGTCTATACTGCACGTGGTCATGCATGAGAGAATTGGCGAGCGGCATGCGTCAGCTTGCCGGTACAAAAAACGAGGTACCGGAGGGCTCACGCCGCTCCGCTCGCCGGAGTCATTTCTGGGCACGCGGAGTATGACCGCGTGGGCAACGCCCCGCGCTTCGCATTTTTAGAATCTCGAATCTCAAATACGAAATTTCAAATAGAACAATCGGGGCTCGCTGGGCACGCGGCTAAACGAACCAATGCCAACCGCGTGGCCAATTGAGAAAAACGACCTGAATCGCCGTAAAACATGCCAGAAGATTTCCCGTTGGCCGACTTGCGGGAGTACCGTACATCTGCCGCGTCGATGTACCGGAGGGCTGACGCCCACCGCTCGCCGGGTTTTTCAGAAGCAATACTCCATTTAACGTGTCGCACTGCAACGATGTCTGCTCTCCGGGAACTTGAACAGTCTATTTCGCTCGCCATGCAGGCGGACCAGTTTTCGCTGCGCAAAATGTTGCGGGCCGTGAAGGAGTCGGAGAAGTCCGGGAAGCCGTTTGATCGCACGCTGGATAAGCTGCGAGGACTGCTGCAGAAGTCACTGCAACGACGCGAACAACGGGCGGTTTGGCAGCCGAGACTGGACTGGGACGAGGAATTGCCTGTAGTCGCAAGGAAGCAGGAGATCATTGATACGATTCGCGATCATCAGGTGATTGTGCTCTGCGGTGAAACTGGCTCCGGCAAATCGACACAGTTGCCGAAGATTCTCATCGCCATGGGACGCGGTCTCTCGGGAGTCATCGGACACACTCAGCCACGTCGGATTGCCGCTCGATCAGTCGCCGCGCGGCTGGCGGAAGAAATGAACTGCCGACTGGGGCAGGAAGTTGGTTTTCGCATCCGCTTCACCGACAGCAGCGGCCCCAACACGCGCGTCCGACTGATGACCGACGGAATCCTGCTGGCAGAAACTCAGACGGATCACTTTCTTGATCAATACGACACAATCATCGTGGACGAAGCGCACGAACGATCCTTGAATATCGACTTCCTGCTGGGGTATCTCAAACGACTGCTGCCGAGGCGGCGGGATCTCAAGGTGATCATTACTTCGGCGACGATTGATGCGGCACGGTTCGCGGATCATTTTGGAACTGAAGGCAAGCCGGCCCCGGTGCTGCAGATTTCGGGGCGTATGTATCCGGTCGATATTCGCTATCGACCGCTCGACGATCCTGACGCCGGCATGGGCGAAGACGATAACCGCGTGCCCCGCGACTGGCTCGATGGCGTCACCGATGCTGTCGAAGAAGTCACGGCGAATGACTCCGGACACATCCTCGTCTTCCTGCCGACCGAACGTGACATCCGCGAAGTCGCCAGGGTCCTCGGCGGACGACGATTTCGCGGTGACACGCCACAGATGCCGACTGAAATCGTGCCACTGTTCGGACGACTCTCGATGGCCGATCAGACGAAAGTTTTTTCGCCGTACGGGCATCGGCGGATCGTGCTCGCCACCAACGTGGCGGAATCATCGCTCACCGTACCGGGCATCTGTTATGTCGTCGATACGGGAACGGCTCGCATCAGTCGCTATTCGGCGCGATCCCGCATGCAGCGATTGCCGATAGAGCCGGTCTCTCAGGCGTCAGCCAATCAGCGCGCCGGTCGCTGTGGACGTGTCGGTCCCGGCATTTGTATCCGACTTTACAGTAAAGAAGATTTCGACGGACGCGAAGCGTTTACCGCACCCGAGATTCAGCGGACAAATCTCGCGGCCGTGATTCTTCGTACGATCAATCTGCGACTTGGCAACATCGAAGAATTTCCGTTCCTCGATCCGCCGCGTTCGACGACCGTGCGTGAAGGCTACAAGACGCTCGAAGAACTGGGAGCCATCACGCTCGAGGGTGAGATGACTGAGATTGGTCGCCGTATGGCAAAGCTGCCGGTGGATCCCCGCATCAGCCGCATGATTCTGGCCGCCGTCGATGAACACGCACTGCCGGAAGTTCTCGCCATCGCCGCATTGCTGGAGAGTCAGGATCCTCGCGAACGCCCGATCGAAAAGCAGCAGGCCGCGGATGAGGCTCATCGGAAATTCTACAATCGTGATTCCGACTTTCTGACGATTCTGAATCTCTGGGACGCATGGCACGACAAACAAAAGACGGCTTCGCACAGTCAGGTTCGCAAATGGTGCCAGCAGAATTTCCTGTCATATATGCGGATGCGTGAATGGGTGGATGTCCACGCACAGTTAAAGGACTTATTGTCAGAGAGTGATGACCCGGCGATTGCGAAAGCCGCGAAGGCACTCAGCGAACGGCATCGAGGCGAGCGGCAGGGCGTCAGCCCTCCGTCTAAATCCGCTCACGCTAACGGCCAAAATCGAAACACCAAAGCGAACAGACAACTCAACGCGCGGCAGAACGCACACACATCGCAGAAGGACAGCGAACACGGAGGGCTGACGCCCGGCCGCTCGCCGAATGAGACGCGCCACAACGACTTTGCGGCAACTCACAAAGCCCTGATGACCGGACTGCTGGCTAATATCGGATGTCAGACACCGAACGGCGATTTCCTCGGAGCCGGCGGGAATACGCTTGCGATCTGGCCGGGTTCAGCACTCGCACCCAAAGGCGCAAAATGGTTTGTGGCCGGCGAACTGGTTGAAACCAGCCGACGCTTTGCCAGAACCATCGCCCGGATTCAACCCGAATGGATCGAACCACTCGCGGGACATCTGATCACGCGCGAGCATTCCGAGCCACACTGGGATCCGGTCGCGGGTAACATCATGGTCTTTGAGAAGGTCAGCCTCTGGGGACTGCCGATCGTCACGCGGCGCAAGGTGACATACGCGAAAGTCGATCCTGTGAAGTCGCGGGAGATGCTGATTCAGCACGGGCTGGT
>JAYUVA010000293.1:0-13629 GCA_043754375.1 Candidatus Kuenenia sp.
CTCGACCTTGGACTACTTGGGCGTAACTTCCGCCTTGCAGAGATTACTCGACGAATCCTGACGCGAGTTCTTAAAACATCCGCCCGCTGCCTTGATTACGGGGGCGGTTATGGTGTGTTCGTCAGGCTCATGCGGGACCGGGGAGTTGATTTTTCGCATTTTGATCCCCTGGCCCAGAATCTATTTGCCCAATACTTCACCGCGACTACGGATGACCAGTTCCTGCTGGCGACGGCATTTGAGGTGTTGGAGCATCTGGTTGATCCTCACGAGCATTTTGCAAAGCTCGACCAACTGGCCCCGCATTGGCTCGTAACGACCGAGTTAATTAGCGATCCGGCGCCAGATTTGAATGACTGGTGGTACTATCTCGCCGATACCGGACAACATATATCGTTCTACACAAAAAAGAGTCTGGAGTTGCTGGCATTGCGATATGGTCGTCGCCTTGTGTCTTGCGGGAATGGACTGCATTTCTTCACTAAGTCAAAGCAACCAGAGAGATACATTCGCTGGGTGATGAAGAACCGCACATCTCGTTGGTTTGATATCCTGATTCGGAACAAATCTCTTCTGCCGAACGACTTCAAGTTTGTGCAGGATTTACTACGGGCTCAAAGGAAGGCAGCATGAGCCAACGTCGCTTCCTGCTGGTCGATCAGAGTATTCGGGATGGAACTGGCCACTTTCTGGAACTTGCATCGGTTATTTTGTCTGCCGCAGAAAGACAGGGTTTCGAACCATGGTTGGTCACGAATGAAACATTTCAAGGCGGGGGCAGCGTAAAGTCTTCATGGACCGTCAGACCGGTATTAACTCATCACAAAATGCAGCGATGGTCCATGACACCCTATGGACACTCGCGGGTCGCGCGCGACCGAAACGGACGTCCAGCCGGGAACGGCCTGTTATCGGCACTGCAGTTCTTTAAAGACCGATTACATCGGGTACGCCCGGAGGTCATGCTGGACCAGTTCGCGACGGAGCTGGCAACCGTGCTGACGGAGTTCTGCCCCACGCAAAATGACCAGATTCTTTTTGCAACCTGCGATGACTTTTGCGCTTTGGCGGTTGCAGAAGCATTTCGTCGGGCGGATCTGCGGCAGTCGGTGGACCTCCATATTCTGAGCCATGCCAACTTTCTCGAGCAACGGGAGTGTGAATGGGCGGGAAAGGCATGGAAATCGCCGAATTTTTCCAGACAGATTGCGCTCACGCTGACAAATCTGCAGCCCCACCGGGTCCACTTCTGGGCAACGACCAATGAGTTGGCGAGGCAGTTGAACTGGATTGCCGGAGCACAGTTGTGGAGCCCTGTATGCTACCCTGTTCGCAACAGCCTCTGCCCAAAGATACGTGACACGAAAAGCCCCCGAAGAATCTTTCTGGGCGGGGCCGTTCGATCTGAAAAAGGATTGTCTCAGATCTTCCAAATTGTCGATCAACTCTGGACATCTCACTTGCAGACTGGACGATGGCAGATCGCAATGCAGGTACCGAAAAACCTTCAGTCTTATGTCTTACCAAAGAGCCTGAGGTCCAGACTTCCAGAGTGGCGGGAACAGGGCGACCAGGCACCCGTTATTCTGGCATCCAGCCATTTAGACCCCGAGTCCTATGCGGAGATGATTCGCACGGCGGATGCCGGTCTTTTTCTGTATGATGGTCGTCGATACTATACCAGATGCAGCGGTGTACTGGTAGAAATGCTATCCTGCGGAGTACCAGTCATCGTACCAGCAGCTTCATGGTTGTCGAGGCAGCTTGCGCCAGCTTACAACGCTTATATCGACAGTGTGGCATGTCAATTCAGCAAGAGTCTCAGCATCCATGAACCACATGTCATGCTTCCGATTCGAGCAAGTGCAGCGCATTCAATTACGACCCCCGGATCAACTACCGGAATGATGCGCGTTGCTGTAACGCTTGCGGATCCAACAGAATATGACTATCTGGCAGTGCAAATCGACAGCCTCAGAAGCAATCGTCAATCAATCCGATCGGAACTTCGAATACTCGAATGCTGTACAGCAGGACCAACCCAGTTGTTGATAAAGCCCCAGTTCGGCGCATCAGCATTTCAGATACGACTGTGGAGCCCTTATCCCCAGCGTCCTCTCGCATTAAGAAGAATTGAATTCCTGGAGTCTGATGTTTCGGGAGTCGCGATTCCTGTCAGCACGGTTGGCCTGATTCACACTGGTAACAACTGCATTTTGCAGAACATTGATGAACTAGAGGATCACTATGCCCATTATCGCGGCCGTGCAATTCAGCACGCGGATGATTGGCGTCAGCGATACTCCGGGGATGGTTTCCTGAAAACGCTCTCAAGGGCCCGGGAGGGTTGATTGAAAATCTACGTACCCAGTCAAAATATCGGAAGAGGTCATGGCAATCGCAATCCTGCCGTATGGTTATTCCTGCAAATACATGCAAGCAATTGCGGATCTCTCGCTGAAAGACCTCCAGTGGCTGGACGGTGACAGCCGGGACGGTGGTACCGTGGCCGACTTGACCGTCCGTGACCAACTGATCCTGCACGCCAGCAGCAGGGCTCTCACTTTTTCCCATCGAAGGCTGAAGTGTCGGGTCAGCCTCCTCCTGCAGGAACCCGTGGCGATTAAGCCCCGGTTTTATACGTTTTGTCGATTATTTGCGGGGCGTTACCACAGGATTTTGACACACAGCACAACGCTGCTTCAAAAACTTGAAAACGCTCGATTCGCAGCACACGGCGGATCATTTCTTTTAACTGCGAGTACCGACGTTGCAACAAAGCAGCATCGAATTTCTCTGATTGCTTCGTCGAAGAACACCACTGTCGGTCACAAACTTCGACATCGGATTGCAGCCCGATCCCGAAAGGCATCACCCGATCTGCATTTGTTTGGCACCGGCTATCATCGCGTTGAAGACAAGCGAGAAGCGCACGACCGCTATTTCTTCTCGGTGTGCATTGAAAACTCCAGATCGCCGGGTTACTTCACCGAGAAGCTGATTGACAGTCTTCTCTGTCGCAGCCTGCCAATCTACTGGGGCGCTCCGGATATCGCCCATTTTTTTGATCCGCGCGGGATGATTTGCTGTAGTTCCGAACTGGAATTGCAGAACGCAATTCAGAGCGTAACGGATGCTGACTATCTTACTCGTTTGCCATATCTGGAAGAGAACATTCAGCGGGCACGCATGTTTTCGGATTTCTATATGAATGCGATCAATGTGCTGAAGTCTGAAGACGATGTCGCTCTGGACCGGGATCTGAAAGAGTAACTGGCTCCCGATGCACCTCAATCGCCGCTCCATTGATCTTGCGTGACAAGTCTTCATACAACAACGTGGCTTGCAGTTCCGTCGTACTGGAATCTTTCAGATAACTGACGACAGGCACATGGATTGGAAAAAGAAGGATCTCTACCACGGAGTTGTTGGCGCGGGCTTCGCCCGCAACCCATCGTGACAGTCAGAACTCAGTTCGTCATTCACACAGAAACATCTGACTAGAATTCCAGCAACAGCACCGGAAAACCTTCGCGGCATAACACGAAATCAACTGTTAGTAGTGCCGACGGCTCATAACGCCGGCAGCTGATCCGGGGGATCGTCGTAGCGAAGAACGGCAATTGGATCAACAGGAAGGCCGCGACGAATCCAATAGAATTGTGTGACCGTTGGTTGCCAGTCGTGACCGGGAAAGGATTCATCGGTTCGCAGGATCTGCGAAATCTGATCGATTTGAACAGACGACAACGGCACGCTGTTCGATGCATCGATTCCTGCGTTCTTTAAGGTCGCGACCAGCGAACGAGGAAGCCGCATGATCACCATGCCGCTGCGATGTTCTGTCAACCATTTCGATAGTCCCTGGGGGTCTCCTATTTCCTCAATGTATCGGATCCCTCCCAGATAATTCAATTGTCCATGATAGCCACCGTACCAGGCAACGCCGCCTTCGTGACTTGCCGCCATGTTCGCCAACGGACGGAGATCAAAGCCGTTCCACATCGTAGGTTTCACAGACACAATCACGATGACGAAAAACAGAATCCCTGCCGTGCAAACGGCAGACACGGCGGATTCGATTCGCTGAAACGCAAAGGGAATTAAGGCCACTCCACAGGCCATCAATGGGATGGCGTACCAGTCAGCAACCAGATCCCGCAATCCCGTTTCCGACAGTGGAGGAATGTGATTGGCAATAAGTGGCAATGCTCCCATTCCAATCGTACCCAGGATCACTAATGACAGATCTCGTTTCGTCACCGACCCATTCTCCGATGTGACAAGACGGGCGAAAATCAAGGCGAACGCCGGCATCACCGGCAACAGATAGTAAACCTGCTTTCCACTCACCAGACTCAGACTCAACAGCGAACCACCTGCCCAACAGATCAGGAATTTCAAAGGTGAGTCTATTTTTGTAATCCGCACGCCGCGCCAGACAGAACCGAACAACAGCCATGGCATCACACAGAGTGGCAGCCAGGGAAGATACCACCAGAACGGCTGCCGATGTGCAAATGAGTTGACCATGCGGCCAGTCGTTTGCCCGTAGAGCAATTCGTCGCCATATGTCTTGCCACCTGCGGCGGCAGACGGAAGTGCCCAGACCAGCGCGATCGCAGCAGCTATGACGAGGGCAAATCCGCAACCAATATACCATCGCACATAACCTGTTCGCACGCGGATCGACCACCACGGCGCGAGTAGCGCCACAGGCATGGCATGGACCAAAACCACAGGACCTTTTGAAAGAATTCCCAGTCCCATCGCGACGCCAGCGAGTAGCCAGCCAGATCTTGTGGCACCTGCTTCGGCACGCAACACGCCAAGCAATCCCAGCAGCGTGAAACAGGTAAGCAGCATGTCAAACATCGTGACAGGACAGAAGATAATCCAGACGGTCATCGACAATAACATCGTTGGTGCACACCGTTGCAATGAAGTTGCGACTGGCCACAATCGTCTCGCCATCATTGCGGTCAACAGAAGGCAGACGATTCCGGCAACTGGAGACACCAGTCGGGCGGCATACTCACTCAGGCCAGTAACGTACCAGACGGCATTAATAAGCCAGAACAGCAGCGGTGGTTTGTGAGCGTACGTCTTTGTGTTCAGATGCGAAACCAGATGATCCCCGCTGACATGCGATTCCCATGCCACCGACATGTAGCGCGTTTCATCAATGGGCAGCAGAGGGCGGCTGAACAGTTCTGTCAAAATCAGCAGAATCGCAAGGCAAATTGTCCAAAGTAGATATCGCATTGAAAACTTCGCCCCTCGAAGCAACGACAAACTCTATGTCCAGCTCACCAGTGTACTTCTTATTCAAGGCTCAGCGGATTCTCGAACCGTACGACGACATGTGGTCGTAACGGAAAACGCGGGCGAATCCAGTAGAGTTGCGTGACTGTCGGTTGCCAGTCGTGACCAGGAAACTCCGGATCTGCGCGCACGATCTGCGTCACCTTTTCCAACTGCGACAATGACGCCGAGGCACTGTTCGATGTATCAATTTCAGCGACTTTCAATGCATCGACATTGGAGGCCGAAAGTTCTGTGATCAGCACACTGTCGCGATGATCCGACAACCACTTCGAAAGATCTTCGGGGCTGCGTGTCTCATGGATGTAACGAAGTCCACCGAAAAAATTCAGTTGTCCTTCGTAAAGGCCATACCATGCGACTCCACCCTCGTGACTTGCCACCGTTTGAGCCATTGGGCGGAGATCAAAGCCCTTCCAGATCGTTAATCTGACAGACACAATCAAAATGATTACGAACAGAATCGATGACGTACCAGCAGCAAACACAAGCGACTCGATGCGTTTAAACGACCACGGAATCAGCATCACTCCACATGCCACCAGAGGAACGACACACCAGTCAGCGACCACGTCTCGTATTACCCCTTCAAACGGTCCGGAGATATGATTGGCGAATAGTGGCAGGGTTGCGATCGCAAGAGTCCCCAGGATAAAGAAAGCCAGATCGCGTTTCGGGATTGGCCCTTTGACTACCGTCAAGAGCCGAGTCAGAACTAAAGCAAATGCAGGAATCACCGGCACCAGATAATGTATCTGTTTGCCGCTCACCAACGAAAGAATCGACAACGAAGCTCCCGCCCAGCAAATCAGGAACTTCATTTGCGAATCAAGTTTTGTAATCCGCAAACCGCGCCAGATTGTTCCGAGAGAAATCCACGGCAGCAGACACAGTGGCAGCAAGGGAAGATACCACCAGAACGGGTGCCGATGAGCAAACGAATTGACAATGCGACCTGCAGTCTGGCCGAAGAGCAATTCGTCTCCGTAGGCTTTGCCTCCTGCAGCCGCAGACGGAAGAGCCCACGACAAGCCGATCACAGCGGCAATGATGATGGCGGAGATGCAGCCAACATACCATCGCCCCAGGTTCGTTCGAACTCGCAGCGACCACCAAGGCGCGAGAACCGCTGCCGGCATGACGTGCGCGAGAACGACGGGCCCCTTCGTAAGGATCCCGAATCCCATCGCAATCCCTGTGATCAACCAGCCTGTCCTGGCGGCTCCCGCTTCAGCCCGCAATACTCCCAGCAGTGCCAGCATCGTAAAGCAGGTCAGGAGCATGTCAAACATGGTCAGCGGGCAAAAGACAGTCCACAGTGTGATCGAAGCAAGCACCATCGGTGCACAACGGTGGAGGGGCGTCGATTCCGGCCACAGTCGGCGAGCCATCACAACGGTCAACAACAGGCATGCGATTCCTGCAAGTGGTGATATCAGCCGCGCTGCATACTCGTTTACGCCTGTGACGGACCAGACCGCATTGATCAGCCAGAACAGAAGCGGCGGCTTGTGCGCATACGTTTCGGTATTTAAATGCGAAACCAGATAGTCGCCGGTAACATGAGCTTCCCACGCCACCGTCATGTATCTGGTTTCGTCAACCGGCAGCAATGGACGACTGGCAATCGTGCAGGTGACCAGCAGCATTGAAAGGCAAATTGTCCACAGCAGATATCGCATTCAATATGGCTGTCTATGCTGCTTTACGCTGCCGATCGGTTGAGGCGACAGGACGAGTGGCCGCGGTTGAGATAGTCTCCGATTCTTTGTCGGCGGTCTGCCTGGCAACACGTGTGTTTTCATTGCGAATCAATTGCAGGTTACGCAGGTAGATGAACAGGCCGGATGACTGGCCGAAAGTGAACACGATATCCTGCTTGTAGATCGCGTAGATCAGCAGCATTAACCCTCCGCCAATACTAAAGTACCAGAATGACGGGGGCACAACGCTGCGTTTTTCGCGTTCGCTGCTAAGCCACTGCACGACGAACCGGGCTGTGAACAGGAGTTGACCGGTCAAACCGAATGCTATCCAGATCTGTTCGTTCGTCATAAACCGCATCCAATCGTTCCACAATCGCGAGTTTGTTACGCCTCAGAAGCCATGCAACGCCCATGATGTCAACAATACCCACCATCAATCGTCGCAGCGTATCGTAATGTGACTTGCCGTGAGTACGTACCCGATGATTGACAGGATACGAGATCACTTTGCCACCGCCACGCACAACGAGCGCCGGCAGGAACCGATGCATGTGATTGAATCGCGGCATGATTGCAAAAGCCGGCTTGAGGAACACCTTGATTCCACAGCCGCTGTCAGGTGTTCCGTCCCGAAGAATTCGACAGCGAACTCCGTTGGCGATGCGAGAACTGATCAATCGCCAGCTGGAGTCCTGTCGCTTGACACGCATACCAGCGATCATCCGGACTTCATCGGTCTGGCGCAACTTTAACAACAGATCGACCATCCCAGGGATATCCGCCGGATCATTCTGTCCGTCGCCATCGAGCGTGGCAATAATTTCGCCCGCTGCCGCATCCACGCCGGTCATCAACGCGGTGCTTTGCCCGCAGCTTGAAGCATGTCGCACGATGCGAAGTTGTGGGAAATCTGACTGAATCCGGTCGAGTGCCGTTGCAGTGTTGTCGGAGCTGCCATCATCTACGACAACGACTTCATACGATTCCATGCGGGCCAGTGAGGTACGGATTTCGTTCAGTAGTTGAGGCAGATTGTCGGCCTCATTGTGGGCCGGGATGACAACTGAGAGTAACATCGCGATCCTCCTGTGATCTGTGATTGTATTTGCCGTCCAATGACAACGTCGCGGACAATTCCTTGCCCTGCAACGACAACCGAAGTTGATCAGCGTCTGTTCGGAGTCTGATTCGCGTTCCGTTTTTTGTCAACCTGCGTTTTCGGAGCAAATTGTTGCCGGGAACACAAAATGCCAGGCCGTTGCTTCATGGCTCACTCTGGCTCACTTAACTGCGGCGACAATCGCCGGATCCAACAGACTATCGTTGTAAAAGTCATTTTTCGCGCAGGCCCTAATACTCTTCCTGTGGCACACTGGTGAGGCGGGAGGTCGAGTCGGTATGGCAGGCGTCACTGTAGTAGAGGCGATTTGCTGTCTGGAACATGGACATCAGATTCGCTGCGTCGTCGGTGTACAGTTCAGTCTTCGGCGTGAGTTCCGAAGTGGCCGGATCCACATCGAAGCTGAATGTACGCTTCTGAGAACTCAGAATCGTCAGATGATTCTCAGCATCCAGCATCGCGATTTCGTGATTGTGTTGCATGATGGCATAGCCGTCTTTCGGCTCGAGCGTCAATGCGTCTCGTCCGAAAAAGACGGATCGATACGACCCTCCCAGCATTCCCATGATGGTTGGGGCAATGTCCAGCGAACTCGCCAGCGTGTTACACCTTGATGCAGCTGATTGTTGTGGATCGATCACGAGGACCGGAACACGGTACGATCGAAGTGGAAACAGCTGACTTCCGTAAACTCTTGCACCATGGTCACCCATCACAATGAAAATCGTGTTCTTGTAGAATTCTTTCTCACGGACGCGAGTAAAGAAATCTCCGATCGCCCAGTCGGAATAACGGACGGCGTTTTCACGAGTCTGTTCTTCACTCTGAATCCGTCCTGCGGGAAAGGTAAAGGGTCGATGATTCGACACCGTCAGCAAGGTGGCAAAGAACGGTTTCCCCTGTTGATGAAACTTGTCGAGTTCCTCAACGGATCGATGAAACATATCTTCATCGGAAACACCCCATGCGTTGACAAACACCGGGGCCTGATGGTCGCTCTGTTCGACAAAATGATTGAACCCATTTGCAGTCATAAACGACTTCACACCGTCGAACATCCCTCGACCACCGGTTGCGAACAATCGTTCGTAGCCGCGTTCCGCAAGGACATGGGCCAATGTAAAGACGTTTGTTGAGTGGTCTCGTTTGAGGATCGATTCAGTGGGCAGCGGAGGCATTGCTGTGATCACCGCTTCCAATGCACGGGCCGTGCGATTTCCGGTGGCATACCAGTTGTTAAACAGCAGCCCTTGCGCGCAGAGCTTGTCAAATTCCGGCGAAAGTCCGCGCGTGTCACCCAGAGCCCCGATGAAATCTGAACCCAGACTTTCTACCAGAATCAACACCACATTCACGTCGCGCTGCGGGCGATCCGTGGTCACCATCCGGTCCAGTGGATGCTGAGAATTCTCAATGAAGCGGGAGTCTGCAGACTCGACCGCAGCCCGCGATCGAACCACAGCATCGGATTCTGATGTCGTTTGATAGAAGTCGTCAAAATCGAAACGACACGTCCAGGCATAGTACACCAGGCTGTAGATACCATTGCAGGCACACTCATTCGCCGTGCGGCTTCGCGTGACCTGGGAGGCCGACATCGGCGTGCCGAACCACATGGCCAGAGCGACACAAAACGTGATCGCAACGATACTCCATCGGCGACTCGCGGGCATCGCATCCTGTATTCGCAGCAGGTAACGCTCACGCAGGACAGCGTAGAGCACAACCCCCAGCAGGACCACCACGGTGATAATCTTCCCCGTCTGATAGGATTCCCAGATGTTGCAGCAGACTTCTGTTGGATAGACGAGATACTCGAAGGCGATGTAGTTGAACCGCGTTCGGAATTCGTCGAAGAACAACCATTCGGCCAGAATGATTGAAAACAATATCCCGAAACCTGCCAGCCATTGAAACTCAAGACAGATGCGCGTTAAGCGACCCATCGATTTTGGATTTCTGAGCAGCGTCATGTAGATCAACTGAGGAAACGCGGCGCAAAGTGTGACCAGCAAGTCAAATCTCAATCCCGTCAGAAAGACCAGTGTCCATTCTGAAATGCTGAGTTCTGACGGTTCACTGAACCACAGCAGCATCGCAATGCGAAGGGCCGTAAAGCAAAGTAAGATTGTGGCACAGATTTCCAGCAGGACCGAGTATCGTCCAGCGACAGAAATTCGACGTGAACGGCGCACCGGAGATTTCCCGACAGTGTCTGGAATAGTGTCTGGAATAGTGTCTGGAACGGGAAAATGCTGAACGCTGGCTTCCATTTGAGGCTTTCCGGCTGACATGTACTGCGTGCGGCATTGGCGATCGAGCAGTTCAACGATCTACTACATTCATAATGCAACAAAGTCTGGCCCCAATGGGCAATTCAGGTCAACGCCAGTTTTTGTGTGGTGTGTGGTTTCGCACCACTGCTATACTGCGCTTTCATGAGTGCGACAATTGGCGAGCGGCATGCGTCAGCTTGCCGGTACAAAAACGAGGTACCGGAGGGCTGACGCCGCTCCGCTCGCCGGACTCATTTCCAGCCGCGCGGAGTATACATGAAGGCTGATAGTGCATCGATTGCCTGGGGCGTTTTGGTTGTGACCTGTTCTGGCTTGCTTCTCACTGAGGTCAGCGAAACGGAGCCATTCCGGTTTTCGGAATCGGAACTGGCAATCCGCGTGGGCACGAAAGCGGTCGCGAAGCCGGAATTGAGTTTTGTTCGGCCGTTAGAAGGTCCGCCATCTGTCCACTCCGGCACGATGACACGACTGCCGGACGGTCAATTGCTGGCTGCGTGGTTTGGCGGTACGCGCGAGGGTGCCAGCGACGTCAGGATCTTTCTGTCCCGACGCATCCCGGGTGCTGCTGAATGGTCGGCACCGACGACAATTGCGTCGCGGGAACAGACAACCGAAGATCTGAATCGCCACGTCTCGAAAATTGGCAATCCGATCCTGTTTGCCGATTCTCGGGACAGAATTTGGCTGTTTTATGTGACAGTTTCATTTGGCGGATGGTCGGGCAGCAGCATCACGGTGAGATACTCAGATGATGCGGGCGAATCGTGGTCGAAGGCGAATCGACTTGTCACATCTCCGTTTCTGAACGTCAGCACGCTGGTGAAAGGATGCCCGATCGAATGCGAATCCGGGCATCTTGTATTACCGGTTTACCACGAGTTCGTCAGAAAGTTTGGAGAGGCGATTATTCTCGACCCTGATGGAAATCTGCAATCGAAAATTCGCCTTACCGCAGTTCGGGGAGCCATTCAGCCGTGGATTGTGCCCTTGGATCGGCGCGCATCGATGGCATTTTTCCGGCAGTCCGGACACCCCGATCGCTCGGTGCTCATGTCCCACATGCCCGATGTCCTCGCTTCTAAATGTGGTCGGCTGGAAACGAGTCAGATACCGAACCCAGACTCTGCAATCGCTGTCATTCGGCGGCACAACGGAGAGTTTTTAATGGCGTGTAATCCCATCGATTCTGGACGGCATCGACTCTCTCTGGCAACATCCAGAGACGGCGTGAACTGGAAAATGGTTCGGCATGTTGAGGACAATGAACCTCCTGACGAATTTTCTTATCCATATCTGATCCGAGGCGCGTCCGGACAATACCACCTGATCTATACGTGGAATCGAACAAGAATGCGGTATTTGGAATTTGATGAAGAGTGGCTGGAGAATGAACTGTGAGCCCGGCCCTTTGGGTTTGGTCCCATCTTTCCTTCGCGCTGTTGATCGCCAATCTTTTGATACCGCTGCGAAAGCAGGGGCGGAATCTGCCGTTCGGTGTGATATGCCTGCTGATTCCACTTATCCTGGGGTTCTGGCCACTGCGCGAGACAGATTTCTCAGGATTCATTCTGGCACACACGGGAACTCTCAGCGTCCCCATTATCATATTGCTGCTACTTGAACTCCTGGCCGCCTGGGGCATGGCACAGCCCCATTGCCCTCGACATCGCAGAAACGCGAACCTTTTCTGGGTCATGTGCGGAATCCTCGTTTATCCGTCGGCCATGGGATTCATTCAAGCGGACATCTATGCGTTGGGCTATCTCAAGTCGATGTCGTGGTGTGTTTTGGCGCTGTCAGGGATTGCTCTCATCTGCAGGCAAAAAATCCTGGCACTCTGTTTGGCAGCGGCAGTGCTGGTCCATCTGCTGAAACTGCTCGAATCTCCAAACCTATGGGACTATCTCATTGATCCCTGGTTATGCCTGGCTGCTGCGTTTCAATTGGTCTCGAATGCGTTTCGGAAGAATTCGGAGAAAGTCCACGATTCTTCATCCTGATCAGCACTGATGGGATTGGATTCGAGTCCTACAAAACATCAACCGCGATTTCCGAAAGCGAGATGATTCCATGCACGGTGAGCGTTGGACTTGATTCCACCTGTGTTTGGACGTATCCCACGGTGCCTGCGGTCGAATTGTTCGCTCCTTCAGCGGAATGATGCAGAAGGCGTTGAAGTCCTTCCCGGCAGGAAGGACCTACAAAAAAGGGTGTTTTGTGGATCTACCGAATCTTCCGCCACTTTTCCTCTATGGGGCGATTCTGGTTGGGTTTGTGATTACCAACCTGGTCCTGGCCCATACGCTGGGTCCTCGCAAACACACGCCCGTTAAGGATATGCCGTACGAATCGGGCATGGACCCCGTCGGTGACGCGCGACAGCCTTTTGACGTGCGGTTCTATCTGGTGGCAATTCTGTTTCTCGTCTTCGACGTGGAACTGCTGTTTTTGTACCCGTGGGCCGTAAGTGCCTATAGTGACTTTGGAATTCCTCCGGAGATTCGCGATACAGTGTTCGCAGTCATGCTTGTTTTTATGGCGACTCTGGCACTGGCGTGGGTTTATGCTTTGCGTAAGGGAGTGTTTCGATGGCGGTAGGTCTCCCCGAGAACATTTTTCTGACCAAACTGGATGCGGCGGCCAACTGGGCTCGTTCCAACAGTCTGTGGCCGATGCCTTTTGCGACGGCATGCTGCGGCATTGAGTTGATGGCGACAGCCGCATCGCGACATGACCTCGCCCGCTTCGGGGCCGAAGTCATGCGATTCAGTCCTCGTCAGTGCGACCTGCTGATCGTTGCGGGGCGAGTCGTGATGAAGATGCTGCCGGTGCTGCAGCGAATCTGGCTGCAGATGCCGGAGCCGAAGTGGTGTATTTCGATGGGAGCCTGTGCGTGCTCTGGCGGTGTGTTTGATACGTATGCAGTCGTGCAGGGTGTTGATCGATTCATTCCAGTGGACATGTATGTTCCCGGTTGTCCTCCTCGTCCGGAACAGTTGCTGGCGGCCGTGATGGATATGCAGGCCAAGGTTCGTCGGACCGGAACGATCATGGGACAAGAATTCATGGCTCGCGACACCCCGATGGGGCCGCAACCGTTCGATTCTCACGAAAGATGCTTTCCCGCAGTTCAGTTCCGAATCTCTGCTGCAGTACAGACAACTCAACCATGCTGATCGGC
>JAYUVA010000294.1:0-6330 GCA_043754375.1 Candidatus Kuenenia sp.
GCGAATTGAATGACAGCCGTCAGTGCCATCACGATCGCGAAATCCCGTTTCCACGGCAGCATTGAGTTTTCTGCCTCTGCCGGAACAATGGACAACTCAATTTGAGATGAAGCGGTCAACGATCAGGCTCTTTAAAAATGCCACCACGGTATCTGCAAAAAGAACTCAACGAAATCCATAGGCCAGAAGATTGCCCGCGGGGAGCATCAGAGGGATGCTACCGGTGCAACTGGTCTTGAGTGACCACAACAAGGCTGTCTTGATCGCTGACGGAAATGGAAATAGCCTCGTCCAGTAGGAAATCGGGTATCGGTTGTACAAAGGCTTTACAACGACGGACCGCAAGCCTGCATCCGCCAGCAGGCGTTGCAGACTCCTCGGTGAGAAGAGTTGCAGGTGCTCAATATCAAAGATTGGCGAACGTCGCCCGAGCAGTCGACACGATAAAGCCCGCCGATTGTGCGCAACAAGGCACAGAGCTCCTCCTGGCTTGAGTAATCGAACGGCCTCATGACACAGTTGTGCAGGAGACGAGACGTGTTCAATTGTTTGAAAACACGTCACCAGTGAAAACTGTGCGGGAGGAAAGAGTCCTGGAGCGAACATCTCCTGACGCAAACAGGTACGCACGTTCTCGGCTGCAGCCGCGATCGGTGCAGAAGAAGGTTCCAGTCCTGTCACATCAGAGAAGCCTATCGACTTCAATTCTCCGCAAAATGCACCATCTCCGGCCCCGATGTCCAGTGCACCAATGCGATCAGGAAGCCGATCACAGATACTTTGCAGCGATTGGATGTATGTTCTCGCTGCGTACGCCGCCTCCGGCTGACTGTCAAAAGCAGCAGCTTCATAGGCGGACTCAAGTTCTAAAGCGTCGGGCACAGGGCTGGCATAGATCAGATCACAACGACGGCAAAGCATGAGCCGATGATGCATGTATTCAGGTAACTTGCGAGACGCATACGCGAACTCACCGAGGCGGGCGGGGTCAAGCCGCGCTTCCGCGAAGAGAGAGGAGGCATGTGATTCCCCGCAAAGCGGGCAGAGACGTTCGATCAAGTCAAAACTCCTGCGGCTTCAGGGCTGGTTTTGACGCAACTGCGGTATATCCAAGGCAGTCGTTACCACCACGAGAACGCAACGACAACTGACCGAGGATTGCCAGGCCAAACAACAACGGCAGCAGAAACAGCCCGGTCACTCTGGCGATCCATCTGGTCCCAGGAAAATCCCATTGACCGAACAGCAGCATCAGCAGGACAGCCATGACCTTGTAGCAGGCGACGGTCACTTCATTTCCCCTCGCGTAGACGACCGGCACGGAAAAGCCTGCATCGGTCAGGACAGTACTCAGGCCGCTGGGAGTGAATCTCCAGTAGTCATGGGGAATGAAATGCCATCTCGCCGAAAACGGAACCGTGAGAACCAGCCATCCGTCGGGTTTCAGAACGCGTCTGGCCTCGGCTAGAAAACTCTCCGGCCGATGAACATGTTCGAGTGTTTCGGTGGCAATCACGGCATCAATGCTTTCCGATGCGACTGGCCATATAGCACCCTCAAAATACACAGTATCTGGAACTGCGTAGCCAAAGTGGGATTGCGCATCCACCGTGTCGATTCCGACATAGTGGACCCCCGCAGGCAACAACGAACGATAGGGCTGAGCACCGCAGCCAACGTCCAGAACTGCACCCTGACAGCTTTTCAACAGGAGCTTCAGGTCCCGCCAAATCGATGCCGCCTGCAGGTCGGGGAAGCGTCTGAGGGCAGCCATCCAGTCGAACCGTCTCTTTGAAGGATGCCGAAAGACCGGCGGGCGCCATGGTTCACTGCTGCGATGGATCAGGTTGTCGCGATGTGGGAGCGAAGGCGGTCTCATCCTTTTCCGCCCTCGACGATTTCAACATTTGCATCGCGAATTTCCCCTGAGCGGACGATGCTGCGTCGAATATAGAGCGGACGGTGTTTGACTTCTTCGAAGATCTTTGCCAGATACTCACCAAGGACCGCCGTTGCGAAAATCGACAAGGAACCGAAAAACATGATTGCCAGCAATACGGTGGTGATACCTTGCGGGACCCAGTCCGGGCGAAACACACGAAGAAGTACCTGAACGACAGCCAGAGCGAATGTGAACAGCAGCAGGCTTCCTCCCATCACACTCAGGATATTGAGCGGAGTGTTGCTGAAGCTCAGGATTCCCTTTTTCGCCCAGCCGAGATTTCGAACAAGATTGTTCGTGCTGCGGCCAAACATACGTTCTGGTCGATGATAGTCAACGCCCACCTGTTTGAAGCCGGCAAACGCGCGCAAGCCGCGCAGGAAGAGATCTCGCTCCGGGAATTGCGTCAGAGACTTCACAACTTTACGATCGAGCAGAGAAAAATCACCCGCGTCATGAGGCACGGTCACATAGGAAAAGTAATCAAAGACTCGATAGAACGCCTTGTACGCAAACTGCATAAACAGCGTGGCGTCACGTTTGACTCGGCGTCCATAAACGACATCGAAGCCTTCACGCCATTTTGTGACGAACTGCTCGATCAATTCCGGCGGATCCTGAAGATCTCCGTCCAGGAGGACGCACGAGTTTTTATTTGCGATCCGCAGGCCACTCATGAAGGCCGCCTGTGATCCGAAATTGCGGGAATGGGAGATCCCCAGGACGCGCGGATCGTCCTGCGACAGGCTGCGGATGATTTCTTCTGAATCGTCGGGACTGCAGTCATTCACAAAGATGATTTCGTGGTCGATATTCAATTTCTGAAATGTCTCTTTCAGCCTCCTGTACATGATCGGAATCGCCTGCCCGTCTTTGTAACAGGCAATAATCGCACTGACGCTGCGCCGGGTATCCAGCTGATACTTCCTGGACGATTGCTCGTATGCGGTCAGATCAGGAAGCGTACGCATCCACGCTGCAGTTTGACGCAGGCCATTTTCCAGGGACACAAGTGGTGTCCATTTCAGACTCTCCCGTGCTTTCTCCGGCTGAGCATACCAGTCAGCGACATCCCATTGCCGACTGGACATTGTGAATTTCGGTGCATCGGTCACGTCAAAGATATTCTGCGCGACACCTGCGATGTCGGCCATCGTGACCCTTCGCCCCGTACCAATGTTGAAGGAATTGCCGTAGTCTGTTTCTTTGATGTGCAGGGCTGTCTGAATAAAGGCGGCAGAAACATCGTCCACGTAAACAAAGTCCCGGGAAATGTCCGGACGCACAAACTCCGGGAGTTTTCTCTGTAGTCCGCAGCGAACCAAATTGGGGATGAGCCGTGAGGAATCCTCCAAAGGACCATAAACCGAATACAGGCGCAGGTTCGCACATGGTAAGCTCAGATGCTTCCCGTAGTAATGGATCAGTTGCGCCGCCGCTGCCTTTGATACAGCATAGTGTGAATTGGGTTCAAGGTGAGCCTGTTCGCCCGGCCCGGCACAATTGTCTCCATATTCCGATGAACTGCCGGCATGCACGTACATGGAAATCGAACACTGACGCAGGCGTTCCAGCAAGCGGGTGGTGAAATTGAAATTGGTCGCGTAGATCAGCTGCCCGTCTGTCTCGAACGAGTACGCTCCAAAGGCTACACAATTGAAGACCGTTCTCGGTCTCACCTTTTCGAGAAGTCCGTCAAGGTTGGAGTCGATGAGCAAATCGACGACATGGATGTTATTCGCCGGAACTGTTTCCAGTCGCCAGGCAGGCAGACGACTTGCGGTACCGTGGACATCACTGCGGACGTTCACAATTGTCCGCAGAAGATTGGCGCCGATGAAACCGCTGGCCCCCAGCACCAGTATCGGTCCGTCCAGACGTCGTATTTCGGCCACCATCAATTCCGAAATCGGCAAGACAGTTGTCATTGGCGAGGCACCATTCATCGCGCCGCCTCAAGCTCAAACGTGCCAAGCAGACTGGCAGGATCAAGTCCGCATTCGGTACGATGAAATTTTTGGGATCCGTAGCGGCCCGACGGATAACCGCGAGCGGTGACATGCCTCAGGGAAGCGGGAGAGCAATTCAGTTGCAACATCGCCATTGATAACGCATGTCCTGCAGATCCATGGGCGACATGTTCTTCGGCAATCGTCACCCTTGAAGACTTTTCAAGATCGCTCAAAAGTTCTTCGGGAAGCTTCGAAAGCGGCAACTGGCTCAGGCACCACAAATTCGGCCTTGTCGATTCTGATTTCTCGGCACACGCTGCCCACAACGAGCCAGCCAGAGGACCGATGGCAATCAGAGTTCCGCCTTCTCCGGAGACAAGTTTCCGCCACGGTGAGAACGGCGGAGTCGTCCACGACTGTGGCTGCTCGCCCAGTCCGAGTCGCACGTACGTAGGGGACGCTGACTCAAACAGTGACGGAATCAGTGTCGAGAGGTCGTTGTCAAAGGCTGGAATAACCACCTGCATCGCCGACAAGGTCAGGAGCACGCCATAGTCTTCCAGCGCATGATGCGTGCTTCCCATGACGCCGTAGCCGTAACCGCCGCCGTTTCCAACGAGCACAACTGGCAGGTCGTGGAGGCAAATGTCGTTACGAATTTGCTCAAACGGCCGAGCGAACACAAACGGAGCGATGCTGTAAACCCAAGGCCTGAATTTTTGTCTGGCCAGACCCGCCGCGACGGAGACCATGTTCTGTTCGGCCACTCCTGCATTGATAAATCGCGGTCCCATTGCATCCCGCAGCGGCTCCAGCGCGCGAAAGCCCAGATCGCCTGTCAGGAAAACGAAATCCCTCCGCGACTGTTCGCGCATCAGGCCATTGCAAAATGCCTGCCTCATGGATGTGCAACCTCCAGACAGGCCTGTTCGTACTGTTCAGCAGTCATGGGCAGATAGTGCCATTCCAGGCGATTCTCCATGAACGAAACGCCATGCCCTTTGATGGTCTTCGCCACGATCATGAGTGGCCCGGGAAAGTTGGTGGAGTTCAGCACAGGGGTCAGTGCCGCCTGATCATGCCCGTCAAGTTCCACTGTCATCAGTCCAAATGCCCGAAACTTGTCTGCCAACGGAGACAAGTCAGCAACGTCTGATGTCGTGCCAAAACCCTGCAACCCGTTCTGATCAACAATCACCACCAGATTTGTGAGCTGCTGATGTTTCGAAAAAATCAGCGATTCCCAGGTCGAGCCTTCGTTCCATTCCCCGTCTGAAGTCAGGCAGATCACTCGGCCAGCGGTCTCGTTCAGTCGCTGACCCAGCGCGAGTCCGGCTGCGAGACCAACTCCGTGACCCAGACTTCCGGTTGCGAATGGAATGTCGGCAATACCTTTGGCCGGAGGATGACCGCTCAGCAGCGTATCGTCGCGATGAAATGTTTTCAGGTCACTGTCCGACAGCCGTCCAACCGACCACAGCGCTGTGTAGAGAGCACCGGCGGCGTGCCCTTTGGAAAGCACGAATTGATCGATGTCAGTCAAGACGTCGTGATAGAGGGTCAGAAGAATATCCAGGCAGGAAAGGTTCCCGCCAATATGGCCAACGCCGCTCTCAAAGTGCATCTGCAGCAGTCGCAATCTGGCCGCTGCCGCTCGACGAGCTTCGACTGAATCAATTGTCGGCATAGTCGAGATGGACACGGGAGAACACCTGTAGATTAAGTTTGCACAGTCCGCCGTTTTGTTTAACCCTGAGCCGCAGGCGACTGATTCCAGTGACGCCGTCGCCTGCGGCTCAGGGTTAAACGATTCAATTAAATTCAAAACCCGGTTCACCAGAGTTTTGTCCTCAATACCTTCAGGACGATGCTCTTATTGTTGAAGTCCAGGAACGATGGCACCTCGTCGCTTGTTTCCGGGTGTTCACTCTTTGTCACACGTTGTGCCATTTTCAGCAATTTGGCAATATGAGCCACCGGATACAGCATCGCGATTTCCGACACCGGAATTGCCGTCAGCGGAATTGTGCCGTCGATACCTTCTGTCTCCTCCACGCCTGCAGTGTCTGCTTCTGCCTGCACGTGTTTTGCGACGACATCCTGTAAGAAATCATTGAAGTCAGCGACTCGACCGCGACGTGAATGACCTTCTTCCAGGCGGAGATCCACCAGACGCATATTGAGCAGCACGATTGTGTCGCTGAGATTCTCGTTGACGGTCGGATTGAAGTAACCCACACAACCATACCCGCTGTTCAGCAGACAGGCGATCGGCGTGTAATCACTCTCGGGCGAACTGCTGCTGCCCATCAAACAAAGAATGTCTTCCAGAATCATTGACCTGCTCCCTTTGAATGAACGCCAGTTGGCGTTTTGCTGATTTCATCCGCCGCCGGGCTTGGAAAAGGGGTCAGGAACCAATAGTGCGGAGCACCC
>JAYUVA010000295.1:0-10703 GCA_043754375.1 Candidatus Kuenenia sp.
CGAAGTTATCATCGCCCCGATCCCGGGTGTGTTGCTTTATGCTCCTGGTGGATTGATCTTTGGTCCCTGGCTCGGCGGGCTGCTGGCTCTGATTGGCAACATTATCGGTTCAGGGATTTCCTGCGGGCTGACGCGCAGCCTTGGTTCAGCCTGGCTGCATCGCATCGGTTCGACAAATTCGGTCGAACGACTTCAATCGGCACTCGAACGGCGCGGCGGATGGCTGATTGTCTTGCTCAGACTGAATCCACTCACGTCGACCGATCTGGTGTCGTACGCCGCAGGTTGCACACGCATGCCCGTTCGCCACGTGATGCTGGCGACTGGAATCGGAATGGCACCGCTGTGTTTCGCGCAGTCATGGCTCTCGGACAGCATCTTCCACAAATGGCCACAGTTACTTTGGCCATTGCTGGTTTTGAGTGCCGCCTACCTGATCGTGGTCTCGATCGTCGTTGCCAGACTGCTGTGGCCCAAACCCGTAGATGCCTCGGTTTTGAACGAATAATGGTCGGCACAGACGCAGCGATTCGTTATGCTGCCGTTTGGTGTTGTCCCGTCATCCCAGGATACTCGCGGCATACCAACCTTCACTTCGACAACGTTTTATGAGCATGCGACGGACATGAATGTCCATCCTGCATAACCCGGCACTGCATCAATGCGAACGCTCCCGATTCGAAGTTCCTTGTTCATGGCAGCGATCGCTCTGATCACCGCAACCGGCCTGTATGCCGATGATGTGTTTCGCGATCGTGTTGTACCTTTGCTTGAGCGACGGTGCCTGAGTTGCCACAACGAGAGGGACCGCAAGGGCGAGTTTTCGTTGCAGACTCATCCACATATGCAGGACTCCGGCTTCGTTGAGCCCGGTAAACCGGATCACAGTCATTTGCTGAGCGTCGTTGTTTCGGAATCGATCGATGTGCGCCCGGCAATGCCAAAAGACGGTAGTCCGCTGACGACAGACGAAGTCAGCGCGTTGCGACAATGGATCACAGAAGGGGCGAAGTGGCCTGAGACTCTGAGTCTGAAGGAACCGGTTGTCGATGATTTTGACTGGTGGTCTCTGCGGCCACTGGCAGCAATTCAGCCTCCGGTATTCGACGATGATGCCGCAATCCAATGGCTTCGAACGCCGGTCGATGCATTCGTGCTCAGTAAACTTCGCGAGTATGCGCTGGCGCCATCTCCGGAAGCGGATCGCTCCACGCTGATTCGGCGCGTCACCTTTGATCTCATCGGGCTTCCGCCAACACCAGAAGAAATCGGTCACTTTATCCAGGATTCCTCGCCGGATGCGTACGAAAAAGTCGTGGATCGACTGCTAGCATCCCCTCACTACGGTGAGCGCTGGGCGCGGCACTGGCTGGATGTTGTGCGTTATGCCGACACCTGCGGCTACGACAAGGACAAACTGCGACCGAATGCATGGCCGTATCGCGACTACGTCATTCGCTCCTTCAATGACGACAAGCCGTACACGCGGTTTGTGCAGGAGCAGATTGCCGGCGACGTCCTGTTCCCGGGAGAGCCGGATGGAATTCTGGGACTGGGATTTATCGCCGCAGGCCCGTGGGATTTCATTGGCCATGTGGAAGTGTCGGAAACTAAGATTGACGGCATGGTGGCGCGTAATCTTGACCGTGACGACATGGTCTCGGGGGCTCTCAACACATTTTGCAGTGCCACCATCCAGTGCGCCCGCTGCCACAATCACAAATTTGATCCGTTCACTCAGGAACACTATTACAGTCTGCAATCTGTGTTTGCCGCCGTCGATCGCGCTGAGCGACCGTATGACACCGATCCCGCAGTCGAAGTGCGGCGACACGAACTGACCGGGCAGAAGGTCAACTCGCAACAAACGCTGGCCGGACTGGAAGCTGCAATCCGGGCGGAAGGTGGTGACCGGCTCGCGATGCTGGAAGACCAGATCAACAAATTACGTCCAACAGCAGAACCTGCTCCAAAGCGACCGGAATTTGGTTATCACAGCCAGATTGCGGCGATGGCTGATATTGAAAAGTGGGTTGAAATCGATCTTGGTCGGGATGTTGAATTGTCGACCGTGGTGCTGCATCCATGTCACGACGACTTTGCCGGAATCGGTGCAGGGTTTGGATTTCCCGTGCGCTACAGGATTGAAGGATCGACGGCAGCACAACGGGCAGCGGGAGCATCACCCGAGATGGTACTGGATGCGACTGCTGCTGACACATCCAATCCGGGAATCGCCTCCGTCACCATTCCATGCCGCGTGACGTGCCGATATCTTCGCGTCATTGCCACAAAGCTGGCCACACGCCAGAACGATTTCATTCTGGCGCTGGCGGAACTGAACGTGCTGGCGTCTGATGGCACCAACATCGCGGCAAATGCCGCTGTGACGGCTTTGGATTCAATCGAAGCGCCGGAACGATGGCGTAAGACCAATCTCACAGATGGCATCTGGCCGGCAGCGGTTGATCCTGAAGCGGCTCGCACACTGTCGGACGTTCTGCGGGTTCGTGAAACTCTGCTGGAATCGCTCAATACGGAAGACCGCAGAACTCAGCGAGAATCGCTGTCCCGGGACCTGGCAAACGTCGAAAAGGAACTCAACGCACTGCCCTCCGGTCGCGTGGTCTATACCGCAGCAACACACTTCTCACCTCAGGGGAATTTCCGACCGACCGAAGGGAAACCACGATCAGTGAAGGTACTGCATCGCGGTAATGAAACGCAGCCACGAGACGAAGTTCAACCCGGCACGATTCCACTGCATACTGACGACACCTGGCAGTTTCAGCTTCCGATCGATCACTCAGAAGCCGATCGTCGCGCCGCCCTGGCCCGCTGGATGACACGGCCCGATCATCCGCTCACATGGAGGTCGATCGTCAATCGCGTCTGGCAGTATCACTTTGGTCGCGCGATCGTGGATTCACCGAATGACTTTGGCCGTATGGGTCAGTTGCCAAGTCACCCGGAAATGCTGGACTGGCTGGCTGTTGAATTTCGTGACCAAGGTCAGTCCTTCCGAAAACTCCATCGGCTGATCGTCACCAGTGCCGTTTATCGCCAGACTTCAGGCAGCAATCCAGCCGCAGAAGCTGTCGATGTCGAAAACAGTTTCCTGTGGCGGATGAACCGACGGCGACTGGAAGCCGAAGAGATCCGGGATTCCATGCTGGCGGTCAGCGGTCAACTGAATACCGAAATAGGTGGCCCGGGATTCTATCTGTTTGAGCTCGAAAAGCCCGAGCATTCACCGCACTACGAATACAACAAGTTTGATCCGGAAGATATCCGCTCACACCGCCGCAGTGTTTATCGTTTTATCGTGCGTTCACAGCCGGACCCGTTTATGACGACACTTGACTGTGCAGATTCATCACAAAGCACGCCCCGTCGCCACGAAACGCAGACGGCCCTGCAGGCGCTGTCATTGCTCAACAATCGCTTCACACTTTCCATGGCGCAGCACTTTGCGACGCGACTGGAAACAGAGGCACAGTCCACGGACACACGCATTGATCTTGCCTTCCGCCTGCTGACGGGCCGAACGCCATCACTGGAAGAACGGCTGCAGACAATCGCGTACGCCAAACAACACGGACTCCCGGCATTATGCAGGCTGTTGTTCAATCTGAGCGAATTTGTGTTTGTGGATTAGCCTGCTACTCTGGACGAACATACCATGAAGCCCGTGAAGCCGATTATCGCCATCACCGTCGGCGATGTGGCCGGCATCGGCCCGGAAGTCATCCTCCGCGCAGTTGCACAACCTGCGATAGCGGCGGTTTGCCACAGCGTGCTGATTGGCCATCCGCAGATTTTTCGCGAAGCGGCTGAGCTCTTCGGCATCACGTTACGTCTGCAGGAGCTGACTGCGACAGCACTGCACACCGCCGGTCTGCGCGCAGCCGTGGCCTCGGCTGCGACAAACCGCCGTATCCTCTGCCTCAATCCGTTTACGGATGCTGTACTTGCAGCGCCGCGCTCGCGCGTGAGTCGCGAAGCAGGCGATGCGGCATTCCATTATCTTGATGCCGCCATCACGCTGGCGAAACAGTCTGCCGTCGATGCCATTGTCACTGCTCCGCTGAACAAGGAAGCTCTGCATCTTGCCGGGTATGATTTTCCCGGCCACACTGAGATTCTGGCTGAACGTTGTGGCGTCGCTGAATTTGCCATGATGCTGCATCTGTCAGAATCCGCACTGACCCCATGGCGGCAACTGATTATGCCGCTTTCTACCAGCCACACATCCGGAAGCAACGAAGCGGCTTTGTGCGGACTCAGCATTGCTCACGTCACGCTGCACACGTCCATTGCCCGTATTCCGCAGTTACTGACGAAGAATGCAATTGTCGGAAAGATCCGTCTGATGGACAATTTTCTGCAACGCATCCACTGCCAGCGTCGCGCCATTGCGGTGTGCGCGCTGAATCCGCATGGGGGCGAAAACGGATTATTTGGCGACGAAGAATCACGCCTCATTCGCCCGGCAGTTGATGCCTGTGCGTCATTCGTGAAATCCGTGACCGGCCCGCTGCCGATTGATACGCTGATCCGCCGCGCGGTGAGCGGCGAATTTGATGGTGTGGTGGCGATGTACCATGATCAGGGTCATATCCCGGTGAAACTGATCGGATTTGATACCGCCGTGAATATCACACTCGGACTGCCGATCGTTCGCACCAGCCCGACTCACGGCACAGCATTCGATCGCGCATGGAACCCGCAGACACCAGCCGACGCTTCAGGAATGGTGGAAGCCATCCGTATGGCCGCCGCATTGACGAATAGCTGAATTGCAACAATCCGCTGGAAAAGGGGTCAGGAACCAATAGTGCGCAGCACCCTTCGGGCCATTTGGCTACGCATGGAAAAGGGGTCAGGAACCAATAGTGCGCAGCACCCTTCGGGCCATTTGGCTACGCGTGGAAAAGGGGTCAGGAACCAATAGTGCGCAGCACCCTTCGGGCCCTTTGGCTATTGGTTCCTGACCCCTTTTCCAAGCGCTACATTCCGGGCGGCCAGTCGCCTTCGGGTGTTTCGAAATCCGGTGGACCAGTTCCGTAGTCCGGCGGATCCGTGTCGAATTCCGGCGGTGGAGGCGGGTTGCGCAGGCGTTGCTGGAATTGCTGAAACGAATGATTCATGGAATCCAGAAGTCGCCGGGCATTTGCAGACGCCATAAACACGCGTTGCGAAACGGACGAACGCGGAAAAAATGTCGTAATGAAGTCGAATGAAAACTCTGTCGGCGAATGTCCGATCATCACGGCGTTGGCATAACTGCCGGACTGGACGTCGTCACTGATCTTCAGCGATTCGTACAGGTCCTGAGCCGACTGGCGCTGCTGATTCTGATTTGGAATGACAGGCATATGGATCGGTCCGAAACGATCTTCATAGCGTTTGATATTTTCCTGCAGCGCCATAATGAACTGATTCACCACCGCCGGTGGCATCACAACGCGCGCCACAACCTGCTGCGGCTGTTGCATCCGCAACAGAAAGTCCACGATGAATTCATGCTGCCCCTGCAACACCACGGCACCGGTCGTAAAGACTCCGCGGGCGACGTGTGTCGGCACCAGTGCCCCGATGTGAGAGTGACGAATCTCCTGGCTGTGCGGGCCTTCGTTCCCGTTTGGTTCGGGCGATGGGTCGTCTGGTGCTGGCGGATCTGTCATTGTGCTGACGTCTTCAAGTGAAATTCGTGGACCGGGAAAAGTGAGCTGCCGTGCCTGTCCCAGCAAAAAGGCTTAGCATCTCCACGATGCTAAGCCTTACCCGACATTCTATCGAAATCGTGCCAGGAATTACTAGGAAATCGGCTGTGCTTTCACGCGCTTGCGAACGTCCGTCTCCAGAACCCCAAATGCCTGCTCATGCCGCTGCAAGGCCATCGACAGTGCGCTCCACAGACGCGTGGCTGTATAATGATTAAGGATGATTCGCTGAGTCACCTTGACTTCGACCTTGCCCGTTGCGTATGGCGTCGGGTTCAGGCCCAGGTCCAGGATCAATTCTTCCGGAGTGCTGGACACTCGACAGAAATTGGCATAACCAGCGTTCGCACCTGCATCTGTCACGATGACTTCCTGCGTCTGCTGTACTTCCGGGCCACGAGCGGGCTCCTGTTCAGGTCCGTTCTCACTATCGCTCACGATCGTTTTCTCCAAAGTTGAGTGATTTCAGTATCGTCCGGACGTCATTGCCGGACACAAAGTGATGCCATTGGGGGACTTATAGCAACGCTTCACAACCACAGCAACGCTGGACGCTGCGCGTTTTCGGATTGTGAGTGCCTTACCTCCGCAGGTGAGTGAAGACGGGCGGTCTGGGGGAATCTCACGAGAATCCATCACAAACTGAGATCGACGGGGCCGTCGGGAAGGAATGCCAGCCAAATCCCGATTACGTGTTGTCCGACGACAAGGCCGCATGCACAGACGGCAACGGATACCCAAAGGCTCTTCCAACGAACCTGTGCCCAACGTTTTATGACAAGCGTCAGAAGCAGAACCGCAGACAGGACAACCAGCGGCATGATACCAAGGGCGATTTCCGTCTGGAACGCCAACTCAATCTTCCGCGCTTCGAAAGTACGCCGGAAGTACGTCTGAGATATCAGTATCAATGCAAGTGCCACAGCGTTCAACACGATCGGAATCGTGAATGACGGTGGATCTGAATCACGTCCAACGGTGTTGTGGGACATCAGGCTGCCTTACTCTACGTGCTTCACACGGCACCGAAACATGCGTTGAATTCCGAGCGCAAAAATCACCCAGCCCGCTGTCAGACACTCACCGAGATTGATCTTTGTGGTCCCGAATCGACGGTCCTCAAAAACAATCGGAACCTCGACCATGCGACATTGAACACGCTGACAGCGATAAAGCACTTCTTCCTGAAATGCATATCCGCTGGCGATCGTCCGAGACCAGTCGATCTCGGCGAGTTTGCTCATGCGATAGCATCGAAAACTGCCGCTGTTGTCCTGAGTCGTCAAACCAAGACAGAGTCTGGCCCACACATTGATCGACTGACTCATCAGCTTTCGCCCGCAGGTCCACCCTGCGACGCCACCGCCGCGAACATAGCGGGAAGCGATCGCCACGTCGCACTGTGACATCCGCTGAATGAGCTCCGGGATGTACTTCGGATTGTGACTGAAATCGGCGTCGAGGTTCACGACGAACTCAAAGCCCTGATCGATTGCATAATAAAACCCCGCCAGAATCGCGGTGCCCAGTCCCTGTTTTCCAGCGCGATGCAGGACCTGTACACGTGGATCAGCAGCGGAAAGCTGGTCAGCGAGTTGACCGGTTCCGTCGGGTGAGTTGTCATCGATGATCAGAATTGTGGCGTCCGGCGCTACGGCGTGCAGTTCCGGAATCAGCTGACGGATGTTTTCCCGTTCGCTGTAAGTGCAAAGCGTGATCAGAGTTCTTGTCATGATGCGGCATCCTTGCGCTCACTGCATTGCCCGGTATTCGTTTCGGAACCCTGACGATCCTCGGCCAACGCCAGCACATCAAGTTCATACAATCGGCGTTCCAGCGTCAGTGGTCCGATTCCCAGCTGCAAACGCAGTTGCCGGACCTCCTTGATCGCTTTGACAGTTGCCACCTTCGAACCACCTCGGCCGGATTTTCGTTTGATCGCTCGAATCAACAGGTTCTTCGGCGTGTGTTCCATATCAATGAACTCCATCACCTGTGTCTGATAGCCACTCGCCGTGAGCAGCGAAGCCCGCATGGTGTCGGTGGCGATTGCGGCAAAGCGGTCCTTCGTGATGCCATACGTGGTGACGGGCGGCAAAGCCGCATCGGAAAGAAGGTCATTCAATTCATGCTGGCAGCAGGGAACGGCAAGAATGGCGGAACTGTCCCACTGAATCGCCTGCGCGATGGCATCGTCCGTAGCCGTGTTGCAGGCGTGCAGCGAGATCATCAGATCGACCGGGTCGCTGGACAGGAATCCTGCGATATCACCGACGTGAAATTCCAGATTCGGCAACGACAGGCTGGTGACGATCTTTCGGCAGGTTTCAATGACGTCCGTTCGGCGATCCAGTCCGACGACATGACATTCGCGTTTTAGAATGCTCGAAAACAAATAGTGGGTGGCAAAGGTCAGATAGCTCTTTCCACAACCGAAGTCCACAATCCGGAGTGGCCGATCCGATGGCAGCGCATCCGCAATGTCGTGAATGAATTCCAGAAACCGATTGATCTGACGAAACTTGCGCGAATGACTGGCGCGCACACTGCCATCGCGCGACATGACTCCCGTGTGAATCAGGAATGGGCAGGGTATGCCCTCGGGAATCAGGTAGTTGCGGACACGATTGTGCAATTCGACTTCCGGAGCCGATGAAGTCTCATCCGGATTCGCAATCGCCGCCGCCTTCGATTTCAGAAACCAAACACCCTTCCTTGACGTACGGGCTTCGCTGGTGGCAGAATCTGTGACCAGCCGGACGTTGCGGTAGACGTCCCGGCACAGCCGCGTAAATTCAGCAGCGGCTTCGCGGGCATCGAGATTCTGGTGCGTCTGCTGCGTTTCGGTCTGCGACGTGAACTGAAACCGCCGTCCTTCGCGGATTTCCACCGGTCGCACATCCACGCGGCGAATGGATTCGGTGTCGGTCTGTGGTGCGCTGAAGACGACTTTTTGCAAGCCACCCGACAGCACCGACTCACAAAGTAATCGAACAAGTTCCTGGGAATGATCGGGCATTGTTCGCAACAATCCAAAACTTCGATAAGCTGCCGACACTGGCAGCGGTCCGCCACACCACATGTCAGAAATCCGGCGGGATCGCCACACACGAGACGGGATTAGAGCCAAATGACGATGAACAAGAAACAGCAGAAGCAAACGGAAGCGGCAAAGAATAAAATTCAACGTCTGCGGGAATTGCTGAAAGCCGCAAGGAACCAGCCGGATGATCCACAGGAGATCCCTCGTCTGGAAAAACAGATCGCCGATCTGAACGCGGAAATTGAAAAGATCCGCAACGAGTAATTGCGATGTCCGCCGAGCCCGTGCCGCCAAACCCACCCGTGCCACCGACTGTCATTGTTGTGCATCCTCGCGAACGACGCAGCAAGTGTTCGGTCGAACCCCTGCGCGACCGCGACGGTTTTGTGTTCTGCACGTTTCCGCATCCCGTACCCATCGACATCACCGGATATGTGCGACTGGGGATCGGCGGCCCGATTCTGTCGAATGCAGATTCTGATCGCGGACTGTTATTGCTCGACGGAACATGGCGACTTGCAGCACGGATGGAACCGTTTTATCAGCACGTTGAAATCCGATCGCTGCCCATGATGCAGACTGCGTATCCTCGCAAGTCTGAAGTTTACGCAGACCCCAGCGAGGGTCTCGCCACCATCGAAGCTCTCTACGCAGCCCTGCGCCTGCTCGACCGCGACACGACCCGCCTTTTGGATCACTATCACTGGCGCGATCAGTTCCTCAATTCCAATCCCTGGCTGCAGACTGCGTCGCAGTAAGGATTCCCCCCCCCGGCGACGAACATCCGGAACTCCATCCGAAGAAACGCCGATTTCTGATCCACGGCGTGGCCGAATCGGATCGCCGTGGGCACACCGGAAATCCGGTTATACGGGTTCTTTGGGTTACCACCGCAGAAATAGACTCCTGATAAACTGGAACATGGTCAACGATTATGCGATATTGCCATTCATGCGGGGATACAGCCACGAAACTGTTGAATTGTGGCGTTCCGGCAGTTCTGATTCTGGACGTGAACCAAAGAACCTGTCATCTTAACCCGTTTTCCGGAAGTTCCTGAGATGCCGATCGGCGTTCAAGGGTAACCCTCGGCGGGCCAGGATCGGCTCGAATTGTGTTCTGATTTGCAGCTTGAAACTGCTGACGTTTCCAGGATGCTGCGAATTTGAATTCCCGAACAACCAACGAGACATCGACGTCTTCCTGTCTTGGTGAGCCTATGCCTGTTGTAGCCTGCTGCATTCAGATCCTGAGCGGCATTGTTGCTGTCAGCCGATGCCCACTGATTGTTCTCACGATCTGCCTTTCGGGGTACGGGATAGCTCAGGCCCAGGAAAGCACCGAGGCCACTGCGCCGACTGCCGAAGGCGATGAACCTGTGACACCCGTTGTCACCGCTCCGGATAATCCTGCACCGAATGCTACAGCTCAGGCGAATCCGGACGTTCAGCCCCCGGACCAGGACTGCATGCAGAAGATCATCGATCAGCAAGCGCTGACCCGTACGATTCGCGCGATCAATAATAAGCTGGAACGCATTCCTAAAGCGGAGTATGAGCAACTGCGGCGACCCGTGGCTACGGGCATTCAATCTGGCTCAGCGGGCGCTGCGGATCTTGAAAAGCTGAGCCTTTCGCTGAAGTATCGACTATTTCAGGCAACTGATCCGACGTTTGTCGCGAATCCGGACAACGTCAAGAACATGATGAACGAAATGGAGCGCGAGATTCGCGGTGCGGGTGGGCAGGCCGGAAACGCGCAGAAGACAAAGGAGTATCGTCAAAAATACTGTGATGCCGTCCTCGCAGTGACTAAACAGATGTTTGATAACAATCTGGATGCCCGCACTATCGCGATTCAGGTCATCAAGGAACTCTATGTCAACAAAACCCAGACTGGCTTGACTGAGAATCACGTTGAATCGCTGACGACTC
>JAYUVA010000296.1:0-11403 GCA_043754375.1 Candidatus Kuenenia sp.
CGGTATCTGATTACGCTGGCCAAACGACGTTCGCCGGATCGGTTGCCATGGAATCGATTCAAGGTGGGCAGCCCGATTCTGTTGTCAGACAATCGTGACGAAGACGCGGAATCCCTGCAGGGCGTTGTGAGTGCTCGTCGCGTTGATTCCCTCGAAGTCGCCGTCGATGACTGGCCGTCGAGCGATCGGTTTCGACTGGACCTGTCCCCGGACGAAGTCACGCGCAAACGCCAGGCCGCCGCATTGCAGGGTGCTGCAAAAGCCACGGGGCGTCACGCACAGCTTCGAGATCTGTTGCTGGGTACACGCGAACCGACGTTTCACCGAACTCTGAAGCCCCCGACGGACATCTCACAGCGGCTCAACCCGTCCCAGCACGATGCCATCCGACATGCTCTTTCGTCCAATGATCTGGCCATCATTCATGGACCTCCGGGTACAGGAAAGACCACGACCGTCGTGGAAGTCATTCGACTGCTTGTCGCGCGCGGTCAGCGTGTGCTGGCGTGTGCTCCGAGCAATACGGCGGTGGACAATCTCCTGGAACGCCTGCTGGCGATCGGTGAAACGGCCGTGCGGCTGGGGCATCCAGCGCGAGTTTCCGAAGATCTGCGACAACATTCGCTTGACGCTCTGGTAGGACGGCACGAAGCCATGATGGTCGTGCATCAGATGATGCGGGAAGCGGAACAGATTGAACGGAAGGCGGCTAAGTACACTCGTGGCCGACCGGCTCCGGGCCAGCGAGGCCAGCAGCGTCAGGAAGCACGCGAACTCAAACGCCAGGCACGAATTCTTGAGAAGCAGGCGATCGCAGATTTGCTCAAAGATGCTCGTGTCATCTGCGCGACAACGACGTTTGATGATTCGGTTCTGGATGATCTGCGATTCGATGTACTGGTGATTGATGAAGCCTGCCAGAGTGTGGAGCCCGGCTGTTGGGTTCCACTTCGTCGTGCTGATCGGCTCATTCTGGCGGGTGATCACCTGCAGCTGCCGCCCACGATTCTGTCCGATTCGGCAAAGAAGGAAGGTTATGCCGTCAGCATGATGGAACGCCTGGTCAATCACTACGGCGATCTGGTGACCCGACAGTTGACCGTCCAGTATCGGATGCATGAATCGATCATGGGATTCTCGTCGCAGCATTTTTATGATAACACATTGATCGCCGATGAATCCGTTCGCAGACATGTGCTGTCGGATCTGCCGAGGATCCAGCATGACCTTGTCTCCGACGATCCGGTCACATTCATCGATACGGCAGGCACGGGATGGCAGGAAGAACTGGAGCCGGAGGGTTTGAGTAAACGAAATCCGGAGGAAGGTCGATTGGTTCTGAAGCAGGTCAATGCGCTGTGTGAAGCAGGCCTTGCTCCATCCGACATTGCTGTGATCGCTCCGTATGCAGCGCAAGTCCGGTGGTTGCGGGAAAACGCGATTTATGATCAACTGGAGATTGATACGGTCGATGGGTTTCAGGGCCGCGAAAAGGAAGCTGTCGTTATCTCACTGGTCCGTTCAAATACGATCGGTGAAATCGGCTTTCTGTCGGACGCCAGAAGGATGAACGTTGCTCTGACGCGGGCGAAGCGAAAAATGATCATCGTCGGCGACAGTGCAACCCTGGCATCCGACAAGTTTTTCCAGTCGCTGCTGGCCTGGATCGAAAAAACCGGCAGCTACCGCACAGCGTGGGAATTTGTGGACTGACGGCCAGCTCAGTTCAGAACGGAGCAGATTCATCAGCGGGATCGAAGTCTGTTTCGTCATTCGGGGCTGCAGCTGCTCCTTCACCCGCTTTCAGCAGTTCATAATCCGTTGCTTCTGCGCTGAGGAAAAACTTCACTTCGCTCTGTTCATCACGTTGCCATTTGCGGCCGGTCAGCCGGTAGGTGACTTTAATGGTGTCGCCGACGCTCAGATTGTCCACCATGTCGCAGCTGTCGGCGATGAACTCAAGCGGCAGGTAGTTTGTGAACCGTCCGGTCACCTGTTCCAGTACGACCGTGCGTTTGCGAAACCCCTTCTGGCCGAAATTTTTCGTCGGTTCGATCAGATGAACCTGCCCCGTGACAGTTGCTTCACTCATAGCATTCGTCTTCCCACTCGATCTCAGGACTTGTTAAACTGACTGATCACGGGTCACGTGATCCAAAGCCGTGGTGCGACTGGGCTATTTCACGTCCGACTTTTCTGTTTTTTCCTGTGCCTTTGCGTCCGCATCTGCTTTGTCTTTCACGAGAGTTGCCTTCTCGATGAAATCGAGCTTCGGGAAGCTTTTGTTCAGATATGCGTTGCCACTCTCCTGAATCTGGTTCTGATCCGGCAGTTCACGATATTGAGCGTTAATCGCATCGACAACGTCCATGCCGTCCACGACCTGTCCGAACGGTGCAAATCCTTTGCTGTCGAGAAACGAGTTGTCCTTGAAGTTAATAAACATCTGGCTCGTGCGGGAGTTCTTCTGGCCGCTCATGGCATATGTGACGAATCCACGTAGATTCGACTGAGTCACACGGTCATCTTTGATATTGGCTTTGACCCAGTTCTTCTGGACTTCCGGATCACCGTTGATGCCCCATTGCACCATGAAATCCGGCACGACACGGAAGAATCGACAATCGTCGTAGAATTTACTTTCCACCAGCTTGTGAAACCGATCGGCACCATTCGGAGACCACTCACGATGCACTTCGACCGTGAAATTTCCTTTCGACGTTTCGAACAACACTTGATAGGTCTCCGGGGCCTGATCCGCTGCGGCGGCTTCATCAGCCATCAACCTGATTCCGGAAGAAAGTGCGACACTCAAGACCAACAGCAATCGTGCAACAGTCTTCACAAGAACCTCCATTGAATAAAGTCCGATCAAGTCAAGAAGCAAACGTCCGAATTCTAGCGTTCCGGGATGCCAATGTACACGCAGGGCTACAAATTGCCGGACACGGATTTCGGTGGGAATTCAGTGAGCAGCACGTCGCTCGTAGGTTGATTGAGTCAGTTTAAGCAGGGTGCGTTGCGCTCTGCTTTACGCACCCTACAATTAAGCCGACAACCCGCCAGGAGTCTGTCTGAATACCCGTGTTCTTGTGAGCGCCTTGCCGCTCACGATCCTGGATCGTATCGGGACAGACTCCTAGCTGCCAGTCCGCTGTATTCCACGCGGGTTACAGCCCGAGCGAGATATATCTTCGCGCGGCCAGCATTGAGGCTTTGAGCAGGAACTCGTTTACCCCCGAGCCGAAGGCGACGGCCGTGGTCGCCGTCGCCTCCGGCTTTTGAAGTTGCGCGATTCGAGTCCCGAAAGGAACGGCAAGTTGTAGCCAGTGGGCGTGAGCCAGTGGTTTAGGTGAGTTGGGTGTCCGAAGCCCTGCAGGGGAACGCCTTGAAGGATTTTCTCAGCCAAATTCGCGAGTATCGCAGGGCTAAATCGTTTCCTTGCACACTGAACCCCAACGGAGTTCCACATGGCAGTTGCCAGTTTGGGTTCAAAAATCTGGGGAGATGGAACCCCGTTGGGGTTCGGATCAATTCCAATTCCTTGACCTGGGGTGCGCCGCAAAGCGACGACCCCAGGCTTTGTTGTGAAACCCGTTCCGGGGTAATCACACGATTTCTCTACAAATAATCCTTCACGGCGTTGCCTGCAGGGGCGACAAGAATTGGCTCATTCCGCCCCTGCAGGGCTGAGCGACTTGAATTCACTCGGACCTGTGTCTCGCGCCACTGGCTACATCCTGTCGAGCCTTCAGCTCTGAAAAAAGGTACAACTTTAAAACCTCCGGCTCAGGGGTAAACGCATCATTCATGGCCGCGCGGAGTATATTTAAGTTCGAGCCCTGCGGCGCTATGGCTGCGGCTCACAATCGACCAGACGAAAGGCGGCGCGGAGGACTCCGCCCGCGGATTCGATACGGATCAGGCGAATCCTCGGTGATCCAGGCAGCGAAAATGGTAAATCGAATTCTTTGGGCAGAGTGACCGCAGGTACTTGTTTCATCAGCGACTGTGTCGCGTCCTTCACGACCGACATCCACGCTGTGCCGGATTCAACAGTTGTCACCTGAGTTTCATCAGTGCCAGGTTCAAGAGCCAAATCCACAGGCTCGGAACTGTCATTCGGTTCAAATGTCATGTCCGATGGAATCCGAAGTTCGGGACTCAGAGGTTGAGGTTCAGGCTGCTGCAGGTCTGCAATCGGGACAGAATCTTCAGCATCGCCGACATCGACCTGATGCAGTGCCACGGCCCATTCATCGTCAGAGACACCTCGACCCCGCATACGCCATGTCGTCTTCATCCAGCCGCCTGGTGCTGCGTCTTTCGGGAGAATCTGAAACGACGTTTCGATACACACATCGCCACGATCAAAGCGAATGGCAATCGGCTGTACGTCTGCCAGCTGAATGGAAAACGCCGTCGGTTCTGCTGACGCATTGCGTTGGATTTCCTGAAACAAAAGCATCAGAGATGCCAGCGTCCATTTCTCGTCTCCCGTCCTGTTCCAGACCTTTGACGCTTTTCCCACCTGAGTATCGGTCAGCACCAGCCCACCTGGAACGTATTGTTCGAGCAAGGCGGTTGCGACAGAATCGGAGATGGTGAACGCGAACTCTTCGCCGCTTGCAAGTTGCCGCACATTGACCGACAGCGAATTAAATAATCCATTTTCCGCAACGCCGGGGCTTTCCGGAAGCGCAGCAATGAAGAACGATGTTTCCGATGACCTTGCAACCCAACTCAATCGTGAAGTCCTGAGAGTCGATTCAACCTGCTCCTGAAGACCGGTCAGTTGCCGCCCGAGTTGAGCGAACTCTTCATCGACGATGCGATCGACCTTTGGCAGCACAGTGCGAGTCACGTCTTCCGCGACAGCCTGATTGATCTCAGCCTGCCGACGTGTCACTTGTTCCCATGCCACGCGATCCGACAGGGGGCGCAGCAGCGGCATTGCTGCCCCGACGGCGGTTACGACACGTTGCGGCGCCTGAGATGCCTGAATCGTGCCATGTCCCGGCTGTGTGAGAAAAGTCGTACCGTTGAACCAGAAGGGCTTCGTGATTTCAAAGTGGTGCTGCCCCGTGCTGTCGATCGACGCCTGAGAACTGACGCCGGTCGTGCGACTGCTGACGTCGCCGACACTCACGACGTCAAAACGCATGCCATCAGCATCTGGAAGTATCCTCAGTCGCGTTTCGGTAGTGGTTGTCTGCTGTCCCCGAACATCACTGTTCAATATATTTGTGGCGACGGGTTCCTGTTCAGTTCGAGTCCGCGCAAGTCGTTGTTCAAGCGTGGAATTCCGGATTACGATTCCAAACAGCGGTTCTTCCATCCGCTGCGCAGTTGCGCGCGGCAACGCCAGTAGCATGATCAACACACTGCACACCCTGGATATTTTCTTGTCACCCATGTTTTTGCCGGAAAGTTCTGGATTCGACTGCTGTCCCGGGATTTTACGCTCGAGATCGTTACCAACGGCATCGAATTATTCGCATTTGCCGACGAGATTTCTACTGTAGGGTTGAATTTTGGATGATCTGCGTCGTCGCGCGATCGCGGCAAACGGAAGGATAAGCCTCAGCGGGAGCGACGCGACAACCTTTCGAACGCGAGCCGGCTGCGTGGAATCCGTAAAGATCTTCGCAATTCATGAGTTTTGCGAATCTGATGCCAGGGACTCCACGTTTGTGGCGAATCACCTGACGCTTTGAATTCTGCAACGTGCGATTGGTATAGTGTGGAGTATCGCCTTCGCTTTGCAAAAAATGCCCAGCCCGATGCTGTACACTGGAGCGAGGTGCGTTGTTTTGGGATTTTTGAGTACAGTAACCGGCGTCCAGCGGGGCGTTGATCTAATCGTTTAACCCTGAGCCGCAGGCGACGGCGTGACCGGAATCCGTCGCCTGCGGCTCAGGGTAAAACGAAATTGCTTACTTGGCAGACCAAGTGAACAGTGTACCAGCGTCGTCCCGCTCAGGATTTTTCTATGCGACTCATTTCTGCAACTGCTTTGCTGCAGGCAGGCATCTTCTTTTTGATGCCATCTCTGCTGGATGCGCAGATCAAAGACGAAGCCGCCGCACCGGTCGCGCTGCAGGATGGCCTTCCTGCGCGCAAGCCATTCGGACAGTTTGTCACGATTGGTGGCCAGGTGGATGATCAACTTGTCAGCCAGATCACGAATCTGACGAGGGAATTGCAGACCAGAGCTGTTCGCGAAAAGCGGCAGGCAATTCTGGTGTTGGAGATTTTAGCGGGCTCAAGTCGACAAGGCCAGATCCATGATCTGGCAAAGGTTCTGATCTCCCCTGAACTCGGCAGTGTTCGTACGGTCGCATGGATTCCGAAGTCACTCGACGGAAATCATGTCATCCTGGCTTTGGCGTGTCACGACATTTTCATGCACCCGACGGCAGCTCTGGGGGACATCGGTCGCGGGACAGCACTTTCAAACGTGGACCAGGATTTTGTGCTGGACATCGTCGATCGTGGCCGCAACCTCCGCATGTCGCGTGCCATTGCGAAAGCCATGATGGACCCCGCAGGTGCGGTCATGCGTGTGTCTCTGGAAGACCGCGAAGGCAAGACTCGCCAACAGTTCCTGACGGCGACAGAACTTCGTGAGTTGCAGAATCAGGAAGTCGTCATCTCACAGACTGACACTGTCAAAGATCCTGGTCAACCCGGATTGTTCACCGGCAGTGAGGCAGCAAGTTCGGGTTTTCTGGTCGCTGCAACACCTGCCAATCGCAATGAAGTCGTCGCAACGCTCAATCTACCGCTGGAAGCCATGCGGGAAGCAGGGAGCGGCGATGCAAAAGTTATTGTCCGTGTCATCGCGATCAACAATGTGATTGACAAACTGCTCGCAGATTTTGTCCAACGTGAAACACAGCATGCGATCGCCAGCGGCGCCAATTTGATCATCTACGATATTGACTCGCCCAGTGGAGACAAAGATTTCTCGCAACACCTGGCCTCGCTCATTGCTGAACTTGATCCCGCCAAGGTCACCACGGTGGCATGGGTCCGCAAAGAAGCTACTCAGGCGGGTGCCCTTGTGGCGATCAGTTGCGATCGAATTTTTCTGGCCGATGACGCAACCATCGGCAACATCGATTTGAAAGCCATGCGGCTGAACCGCGGGCATCAGCTTGCACCTGCGGGTGAAATGGCTCCGGAAGACCTGCAGAAGCTGCTGACGCTGACGGACTCTATCGCCAGACGCAAGAACCGTTCGGCATCCTTGATACGGGCGATGGCCGATCCATCGCTGCCCGTGTTCGAAGTGACTCATCAGAAATCTGGTCGAGTGGCGTGGATGAATGAACCGGAACTTGCTGCTCAGCCGGATGAATGGGTCAAGGGCCCGGCGATTCCCGAGGCCAGCGGCGGAAGTCTGCTGGTGCTGACCGCGAAACGCGCCGAAGAACTGGGGCTGACGGAAGCTCCCTGTCACGATCTTGAACAATTGAGAACCCGGCTTGGCATCGGTGCGACGGAGGATCTGCGTCCTGTCTCGAAAACATGGGTTGATAATCTGGTCACGGTACTCAATTCCGGACTTGCCGGTTTCCTGCTGATCACGATCGGGATCATCTGCATTTATCTGGAATTGCACATGACTTCCGGGCTGTTCGGCATCGGAGCGGTGACGAGCTTTTCACTGTTTTTCTGGAGCCGTTTTCTGGGCGGCTCAGCCGGCGGCCTCGAGCTGATCCTTTTCATCATGGGCATGGTGCTTCTGGGCCTTGAAGTCTTTGTGATTCCCGGCTTCGGCGTGTTTGGTGTTTCAGGAATTCTGATGACCGTCGTGTCACTCGTCATGGCCAGCAATACCTTTTCCGGCATGTCGGCGACGGAAAGTTTTGAACAGTCGATGGGCAGTCTCGGTTCGCTGGCAGCGGCCCTGATGGTGGTAATTGCAGTGGCCGCTGCGCTGAATCGTTTTCTACCGTCGATCCCGTTTATCAATCGCCTGATTCTGACTCCGCCCGGCTATGCGACGAATGACGGAGAAGGGTTGCAACTCAAGCCATCTCTGTTGAGCCGTGCAGCGGTCATCGGACCGATCAGCATGGGGATGATCGGTACGACAGCCTCATCTCTGCGACCCACCGGCAAAGCGATGTTCGGCGACAAGTACGTCGATGTTGTCAGTGATGGCGCGTACATCGATCCTGGGACAAAGATCGAAGTCATTCGGCTTGCCGGCAACCGCATCATCGTCCGGTCGGCAAGCGCCGCGACAGACGCATAGCAATTGTTTTGTAACCGTTCACGCCTCAGAATGAAACATGCGCAAGCAACCACAGATCAACACAGATTTACACAGATAAAAATCAACAACGAATCTGTGTTCATCCGTGTCCATCTGTGGTTTAAACTGCCATGCTCCAAATGTCGCGAACGGTTACGTTGTCTTCTGTACGATGAACATTCATGTCCGTCAGTTTTCATTCGATTTTGACGAAGCGAATTCAATTGTGCAGATTTCCAGTCCACGGAATCGCAGGCACTGCTATTGAAAACTTCTTCCGCCAGCCTCGTCTGCGAGGCGGAACGGAGGGGCGTCGTCCAGATCTGACGTCACGTGGATGGTCTCCGGAGCCGGGACTTTACCTGGATCGCGGACTATTTCGGCCTCGACCAGAGTCGCATATGTCAGGCACAGGAGCAACCCCATGGCCACACCATTTGGCAGTGCTTCCGGTCCGAACAGTTTCATCGCGCTGCCAGACGATTTTGCCAGACGCACTTTCATACCGTCCCATTGCACGCTGTACATTTCGTCCAGCACCAGGTGCGACAGAAATCCAACACCGACACCGACCGCCATCAGCACACGCACTCGAAATTCGTCACTGTGATACGTAAGAAACGTGAACTCTGACGCGATCAATAATGCGGGGATACTGTGAAACATGCCGCGGTGAACCGTCAATTTCGCAAGCAGGAATGCGCCCCCGTATTTGACGGCCGCATACGCCACGATCGCAAACAACAGAGCTCGATCACCATGCACGCCGATGGCCTGAGCGTTGTGTAGCAGCAGCAAAGGCGCACACGCGGCCACAACTCCGGACAGTTCACGGATCGGCCGACCACTTTCAGAATCAAGATCCGGCAGCATTCCGGAAACCCAGGTGAGCACCGCGACGATCGCTGCCTGAGCCAGGCTGTAACCGAACAACAGGACCGCCGCGCAGGCGTACGCGACGCCCAGAATTCCGCTGACGATGATGTGTTCGCGGTACGCTGCCATGAGCTGCCTGTCATCCTTCAAAATCGTCGGGCGCATTGTGGTCACGCACTGAGTCCAGTATCGTCAAAATCGGCATTATCGGGACAGCTTTCCCCAGGCATTGACGCTGTGAGCCCGATTTTCTTAAGCGTGCCATTCGACAAAAACGGGAAACACAGGGAAATCATATGCCGCCACCGGCAGAATCTGCCGCATTAACGGTGCGGTCAAACCGTCAGGATCGAAACAATTGATACGCGTCATCATGCGCAACATATTCGTCCTCAACTATTGTCGCTGCCGGACTTCCGGCCACTGTTCAGAGGGCACACTTGTTGGATTGTTGACAAAACACCTGGGCACCGTTGACTGGTCATTTCTCCTTTAAGCAGAGTTCCGTACATGTTGCGCCTTGATCGAGTGTCCCGGTTATTTGCGGATATACGATGTCTGCTTCAGTTCTCTGATCGCAGACGGCTGCAAAATTCACCTGTGGTCGCGGAACTCCTTGAGCATCGGCAACTGCTGGCGGCATCCGGCTTGCAGGTTGTTCATCGGTCCGGGCAAAGCTTTGTGACATGGCAGGAGGACTCAGGCGTTACGAGCGAAGGCTATCATGTCTACCGTTCGACATCGCCGATCACCACCGCCAACATCGGACAGGCTCAGAAACTCACTGCGAAATGGGGTGCGCTGGATGATAATACCTCCCGTCACGCACTGACCGGAGTCGGAGCACCTGCAAACTTTGTGATTCAGGATCTGGGATTGCCGCTGTCGGATAATCAGGGGCTGTTTGTGTATACGCTCCCGGCCGGGGGGGCGGGAAATGCGTACTATGCGGTCACCGAAGTCGTCAGCGGGGTTGAGAATCAGACGTTGACTGCCGGATCCAATTCACTCTCCAGTCCGGTGCTGGACACTGTCGCGCCGCCGCAGCCGGTCCTGGTCTCCACGATCAACGACGGCCACGGTCGCGTCTACACACAGTACATGGACTACAATAACTGGAATCCAACGTTTCAGGGTTATGCTTACAACTACAGTGTCGCACTTCCGACAAATTATGATTCCAGCGTGGCATGGCCCCTGCGATTGATGCCTCATGCCTATGGAGAACGATATCGTCTGGAATCCTTTTCGGATTTTAACTGGCCGGTCATCGAGGTCTTTCCGGATGATGCAGGCGCGCAGTCAGGTTTCGTTAACTCATGGTGGTACGGTTTTGCGGCTGACCATAACTACCGGACAGACGGACCGATACCTACCAGCGGTTCAGTCGAAAACTTCACTGAGCAGCGCCTGCTGCAGATGATCGATCAGGTTAAGGCTAACTTCAATGTCGATCCACAGGCGATTCATATTCAGGGTAACTCCATGGGAGCGTCCGGCGCTTTATCGCTTGGCATGCGTTACGGTGACGTCTTTGCCTGGATTTTTGCCAGCGAGCCAATGACCAACTATGGCGCGAATCCTCTCTTCCAGGGAGGATTTGAAGAAGTGTGGGGAACACAGGCGGCCCATCTGCCAATTGTCAGCAGGGGGCCATACGCATCACGACTCACCAAATACAATGGCACTGATGTTTATGAGTGGATGAATCATCAGCAAATGCTCAGCATCATGCGCAGTGAGCCAATGGCGATGTTGATGGTGGGTCACGGGAAAGTCGATGACGTGATCGACTGGCAGACGCAGGGACTGCCGATTGTTGCCGCATTGAACAATGCTCGCGTCGCGTTTACGGCTGAGAATCGCCACAACTGGGATCACAACTGGATGGGCTTCGACTTCATGAATGAAGCCATGTTCGGAGTCCCGAATGTTGAACGAACGGACTGGATTTTTCGCAAAGACAGCAGTCTGATTGCCTTCTCTGACGCATCCGGTTCCGGTCCCCTGGTTTCTGCTCCGACCGGAACAGACTACTATAATCTGGCACTGGACTGGTCAGTGCCGTGGAACAACTTTGGAGCGGCGATTGTCGATTCCGTCAATCAATATGCAGTCACCCTGCGCTCGCGCGCCGGAGCTCAGACGGCCAGCGTAACGCCGCAGAGAACCTCCGCGTTCAAGGTGGCTCCCGGAACAACCGTGACCTGGCAGAACATCAACGTTGCCACAACTCAGGTTCTCCAGTCCGGCACTGTGAA
>JAYUVA010000297.1:0-12569 GCA_043754375.1 Candidatus Kuenenia sp.
GTTCCCGTCGAACAACAGCGGAAGGCTCTGAATTTCGTCACATCCAACGCATTCAAGGATGAAGCGTTCGGTCTGACACCGGAATTGACGACCGCCATGGGTCTGGACAAATGGTCTGACATCACGTCATCCATGATGGAAGAGTCAACATGGCCGATTCACGATCGGATCATGGGCATTCAGGCATCGGTCCTGACCGGCCTGATGAACCCGACTACGCTGAAAAGGGTGTATGACAATGAAACCCGTGTGCCAGCGGATCAGGACTGCATGACGCTTCCCGAGATGCTGAACACCGTGACCGGTTCGATCTGGACCGAACTGGATGCCAAGGCTGAAGGCGAATACTCCGCCCGCAAGCCGTTAATCACCAGTCTGCGTCGCAATATCCAGCGGGAACACGTTGAACGTCTGATCGATCTGACTCTGCCAGGCGGATCGTCCGGTGCGGCAGGTCGAGCGATCTCAAGTCTTTCGGCTGAACAACTGCGAGGCGTTGTCAAGAAGATCGAAGCTGCTCAGGCAGCGTCTGCCGACAAGCACGATCCGTACACGACAGCTCACCTGGCTCAGGTCAAGGAACGCATCACCAAGGCTCTGGATGCGGACTATATTCTGAATCCGAGCAAGGGTGGCAGTTCCGGAGGATCGATTCGATTCATACTGGGCAACGACAGGTTCGGCCAGCCTGTGCCGGATCAGGTTGTTCCGATCGAACCGTAACGTTTTCGTGTTAGTTCCCTCAAAAGCCCTTCGAAGTGCGTACGCATCGAAGGGCTTTTCTTGTTCCGTAGGGTGGGACCAGCGAGCCTTGCGAGCGCCGGCCCACGAACCTTGTAACACGCGCATGGTGGGCCGGCGCGGCGAATTGCAGAGTTCGACGTCGGTGACGAGCAAATCGCAAAGTAGCCGTCACGCTCCGCCGTGACGAGCCTTGAACTTTGCCATATGATATGGAGCCCCACGCTGAATGTCCTTGAGCCCATGCTGTGCCTGATCGTGGAACTCTGTCTCGGTGGATGAATGTCGATTGACAAATGCTCATCACGGCGGAGCGTGATGGCTACTTTGGGTTGCGGGCGAAGCCCGCGCCGGGACGCCCGTGGTCAGGCAACTGCGATTGATACGGCTGTATCCGAAATGCTTGGGCAAACCGTTCAAAGCGTTGCTGATGAAAGAGGTGTTTTTCTGATGCTATGCCGTCTTCTCATACGCTTCTCCACACTGATCGGTGCGGCGCTGCTGCTGGCACCGTGGCCACCGCTGGGAGTTACCGGCGAATGGGTATGGCCAAGGCATGCACTGCCAGTGGACTTTGTCGAAGCTCTGGACCGACTTATCTGGCCGCTGATCTGCGGCAGTGTTATCGTCGCCTTTTGTGCCGCCGGGCTGCGGCGAATTGCCAGTGTCGGTTCCATTCATCGAGGACTTCTGCTGCTGGGACTGACGGGACTCAGTTTTCTCTGGCTGAACGCCGTGCGACAGGCTGCACCTTCGCCTCATCGAGAACTTCGGCCCATCTGGATTCTGTACGACAAATACGTATCCGGCTATTTCTTTGAAGCGACGTTCAGTGTGAGATCGACGCGGCAGATGCTGGTTGACTATGAATCACGGATGGCAAAAGGTGACGTGCTGCACGAAGGCACGCACCCGCCCGGATTGTTGTTTCTGAATCGCGGGTTGCTGAAACTGACCGCCGAGTACCCGTCTGTCGTCCGGTTTTCAGAAGCAGTTCAAAACGGTGAATCGGTCCGTATGTTCCGCGAAGTCGAAGCGGCAGGCCGGATCGCTCGACCATTGTCGGCATCTGAATTCGCGGCATTACATCTCTCGTCACTGCTTTCGACACTGTTTGCGGCGATGACAGTCATTCCGGTGTTTGAGTTGACCCGACGACTCACAGATTCCAGGACCGCATGGCGCGCTGCCGCGTTGATGATCACTGTGCCGACGATCGGGATATTCGTTCCGCGTTCAGATGTGCTCTACACCTGCAGCGGAATGTTTCTGGCATGGGCGACTGTCGCCGCGATCCTGACAGAGCGGCGCGTCAACCGATGGCTCCTCTCCATACTCACTGGATTCATTCTGTTTGGCTGTCTGTTGTTGAGCCTGGCGCATGTGCCGGTGATCTTGATGCTGGCAGTGTTCGCGGTGAGTTTCGTGTTGATGCACTGGAAAGACCGATTCGGCAGGACGCTGGAAGCGACAGCCGTGGCTGCTGCGTCATTCTCAATCGTCTGCGAAGCGTGGCAACACTGGACGGGCTGCAATATGTTCCATGTTTGGCGTTTAAATCTGGCAAATCACGCGGGATTTTACTCACAATCCGTTCGCACATGGTATGCGTGGTTCGCCGTCAATCCGATTGAATTCGCGATGGCGGTCGGTCTGCCAATGGCGGCGATCGCCATCGTGATGCTTCTGCAAACAATGAAAGGCATTTGCCTCTCACGGCCGAAGAGCGTGACCAATGGGCGACTCTTTGCCATCGCATGTACGCTGACATGGACATTGCTTTGGCTGTCCGGGAAAAACATGGGCGAAGCCGCTCGTTTGTGGTGCTTCCTGACTCCGTGGTGCGCCATGATCGCGGCGCAAGCCGTTGATTCAGATGCGATCAATTCACAAAAAACCTGGCTGACGTTGCTGATTGCCCAGCTGACAATTGCGACAATCACGGTTGGACGTGTCAGCGGCTTTCTGGAGTTCTGAAAGTAGCCGTCACGCTCCGCCGTGAAGAGCCTTGAACTGGGCCACATGGATGGAGAGCCCGCGCTGATTGTCCTTCAGCGCCGTGCAACGGGCTCCTTGTGGAAAACTGGCTCGGTTGATGAATGTTGAAGGGCATATGCTCATCATGGCGGAGCGTGATGGCTACTTTGAGTTGCGGGCGAAGCCAGCGCCAAGTACCATCCAAACAGCAGACGAAATGCCGGTGAAAAATCATCCGGCGATCGCGCCATCCACGTCTGAATGGCATCGAGCTGCATCCACTGCACCGCGTCAATTTCTCCGGCATCCGGTGTCACGGCGGCGCTGGAGCAGCAACGGTACAATATAGTAATTTCCTGCGACGTATCATCGCAGGCAGCAAACTTCTGCAGCCGCTCGACCGCAGAGTCAACGCCGAGTTCCTCCAACAGCTCTCGCACGGCCGTCGCATCGTAGTCTTCCCCGGCACTCACATGTCCGGAACATGACGACGTCCAGACCGATGGGAATTCTTCCTTGGTATCAGCTCGCTTATGAATCAGCAGACAGCCATCCTGCCGAAACAGGAAGACATGCACCGCCCGATGCCGCAACTTCCTCCGATGCACTTCGGATCGGGCTACCTGGTCAATAACCTGATCGTCTTCATCCACGACATCAAAGAATTCTTCCGATTCAGTTCCGTCCATTCACGGCTCCTCCAGCTTGAGCAACCTCGTGCGAATTTCGTGACGGAGGTCAATCGTACGTGGCGTACCGATCGAGACGGCAGCAATCTGGTCGGCGACGACCTGGTCGCGTGCGGTTTTCAGCGTGGCGGCATGATCTGTGAGTTTCGCCTGAGTCGCTGTGGCAAGACATTCGTTCAGCACGGCGATCTGCACCAGTCGATTGTCGATCGTCTTCGCTTTCGCGGCGGCATGTTGCAAAAGTCGGCTGACGGTGTCTGATTGCGTTCCCGTTTGCACAAGCATTTTCGCAGCAAGCACTACGGCCACGTCAGGTGCCGACCGCAGTGCTGCTGGGATCTTCGGCTTCAGTAACCGCTCGGCGGTTTCTGAAACAATGTGGGGCGATAAAGATTCCTTTGACAGATTCAGTTTCTCAAAAATCGCTGCCTTGAGTTCTGCATCGTCCATCTTCAAGGCAAAGGCCAGCGCCGCTGTAAGCAATGAGGCCGGTGGGCTGTCGTCTGCTAACAACGTCCGGATATCTGCCGTCAGGGTCGTGCGAAGTGTTTCATCGTCGAACGACTGCTTTTCAATCGCCTTCACAATCACGCTGTCGATTCTTCCGGTCTTCAGAGCGTCAGCATCGCGAATTCGAGGATCAGTCGTTCCGGTGAGTTCCAGCAACAGGTCGAAATGTCCTGGATACAAATCCGGATCACCATGCGACAATGTGCCGCGTGTCTCCGACGCGGAATCTTCTTCGAAATGACCAGCGTCCTGCGCCGCACTCTGCACAGCAATCTCGAACCAATTGACAAGTTTCTCAGCAGAGATCTGCTGCCGCGCCCAGCGTTGAGATGCGTTGAAACGTGACTTAAACGCGACGGCTTTATCGTCTTCCAGGTCGCTTGTGAATTCATCGATGTCGTGCGCCGTAACGTTCAGCAGCAGACGCGCGCCTTCGATTGGAAATCCCGAATGTTGAATTTTCTCGCCAGCTTGAAGCAATTCGCGGATGGATTCGGATGGATTGCCGTTTGCGGCACCGGTGCTGTTCAGCATGCGATGAATGCGTTGGTTCAGAATGTTGCGTGCTTTCTGCAGTTGACCAAGTGATTCGTAGACCGTGTTGAGTTCTTCGAGAATCGTATCGACGAACGTTTCGATTTCAGTAGTGTGCGTAACCAGATGTTGAAGCAGTGTCAGGCGAACTGGATCCCAGTCGCTGCCGATCTCTTTCAGGCGTCGGCTGAGGACGAGGATTTGGAAAAATCGATTCTGCTGCGAGATCAATGCCATGTCCGGTACCAGGCTCTGCATCTCCGCAATTCGCGATTCCACGTCAGCTCGTCGTCCAAGTCGAGCATCGAGATAGACGAGCATCGCGTCTGAGGATTGCTCGGAGGGCTGACGCCCTGCTGCTCGCCGAACCAGAAACTCATGCAACGTCTTCAGGCTTGTTTCGTTCTTTACACTCTGCAAAATCAGATATATTTCGTCAACGCCGCTGATGTCAGGGAAACTGACTTCGGACAATAGTTCGCTCTGAATTGCCGGAAGCAGTTTTTCTTCGGCGATCACATCCGGTCGTGCCAGAAACCCGCCGATCGCAAGTCGCCGCGTTCCCTCATTGGCCAGCAGAGTCTCGATCGACTTGCTAACGACATCGTCATTCGTCTTCGTTCGAGCCAGATCCGCGATCACATTGATGAGCAGTCCTGCATGTTCGTTCCAGTGTTCGGCCTTGAGATTCAGTACGGAGGTCAGAAAATCTGCGTACCGTTTGGCTCGTTCAAAGGCCTGGACATAGGTCTCCATTTCTTCCGAAAACGCTTCCGGATCATCCTTCAGAATCGTGAGATAGATGTCACACGCTCCGCTGACATCGCCGCTGCGTTCGAGTTCCGTGGCTTTCGCACGAAGACTCGGAGGTGCCTTCCGTGAGAGCAGCGCGATCCGATCCCGCTTTGCCGCCAGGAGATCCCACTGTTCGGCCGCTTCATGGAACTCCGCCAGAACTTCGAGCAGATCGACCGAGCCCGGGGACTCTGCCAACATGGCTTCATACCGATCGATCAAAGGCTGAAGTCGATTCAGTCGCCCCAAAGCTTTGATCGCCTGAAGCCGCTCGCCGCCGTCGTCGCGATCATCGCCAGGACGATGACCGGAAAACAGCGAACCGCCCGAAGCCAGCTTCAACAGTTCCCATGCGACTTCGCCGGCGAATTCGTGCTTTCCCTCAGCGACATAGGTCTGCAACTGCCGTCCAAGGATGGATTGGCGATCCATCGAGCCTCGGCCAAATCTTGCCTGGATCGCTGCAGCCTTGTCAGCCATCCCGAGCTTCTCGAGGATCGGAATCAAATCGCGTTGCTGGTCCATATCGAGAGGTAATCCGAACAGCCTTTCGGCTGCCAGCTTGCATCTTTCGGAAAGTCCCAACGGGAGAAGTTGTCGCAGGACGAATTCTTCTCGCGCAATCTGACGCAGACCATCGGTGAGGTTCATCGAATCCAGGAGCAACACGGCTTCGTCGATAAGCCCCTGCTGAGCCGCTCTTTCTGCAATCAGAAATCGAATGTCGTCGCTTTGTGGATCGCCCGCTGCCGCATCGATCAGGCCGGAGATTTCGGCAATATCGTCGTCAAGCTGACTGGCCAGTTCGGCGCGAATTAAATGCAGACCTACCTGACCTGTGAGCGATGCAGATGTCGTTTTGGTGCGACACCATTCTGCAACCCGATCCTCAGCATTGAGTGCCACCAGCTGTTGCAGAATACCGGACAGATGTGATCCCGCTACGACACTAAATCGCTCAATCAGGATCTCCGGCAATGTCAGGAGATCCTTTCCTGCCGACTGTTGTGCCGGTCGTTCCGTTGCGGTCCCGACGGTTTGGGCAAGGTCCAGCAGAGCCAATAAGTCGTCGGGATCCTGTCCGGGCCGCACAGCGAACAAGTCCGTACTTCCGAATTCAGATTTGCCGTCAGAAAATGACGCCAGAATCAATCCCGCAAACTCGGGTTCCGCTGCAAGTCGTTCCCGCAGAGCGGTAATGACTCCCCCGATTCGTTCCGGCTTTTGAAAACTGGCTGCGATGCTCAATAATGCGTCCAATTCGTAGATTTCATGGATAGTCCTGAGTTGTTCTTCCACGAGCGTCGCGAGTTGGTCATCGAACTTTCCATCAGTCACGATGCTCCGTAAAGGAATTGCAGTCTGGTTCAGCCAGGCCGGAGCGTCGTTGACCAGCGGCTTCAACAACTGCAGTGATCGTTCCCTCAATCGTTGCTGACCCTCGGCAGAAAGATCGTCGGCCGAATATCGCTGCCAAGCCTCGAAAAGTTGCACCACTGTCCTCGCGGGACTGGGCGGCCCATTCAGGAAGTCTTCTAAAGCTGTCCAGACTTCGGTGCTCGCCGGCGATCGGGCAGTCACCGAGCGTATCAACCAGGCTGCAAGCCGCAGCTGATCTCGATCAGAAAGATGCGGGGCAAAAACAATGTCAAGGTCTGCTTGCGACGCCGACGTCCCGACGCGAAAAACAAGCGACGCCGCACATTCACAATACACTGCTCCAAAACTTCCTGCAGGATTCTCGGATGACTCGATCATCCACTCTGAAAATGATTCTGGCGTGTCAGTCGCAGTCGTAGCTTGACTCTCCAGAGTCGAGGAGTTCGCCGCGTGCGAGTCTCGACTCTGAAGAGTCGAGGTACTTGCAGGTGCATCGAAATCGACATCCAGCAGCAGGATTCTGCGACTCACCTCCCGTGCTTCTGCCAGTTGATGGTTGCGAAACAGTACGCCGCGGTACGCATCCAACGCTTCCCAGTCATCCTTTGAGGAGTGTAGCAATCGCTGGCAAAGCATCTCCGCGACGTCGTCGTATCCGCCTGAGACCAGAATTTCAATCTCCTTCAGAATCTCGACGCGATCGGTGCGACTCTCGGCCAGTCTCAACCTCTCCTTCGACGCTTCCTCATAGCGACCCTCCTGAGCCAGAATCTCAATCAGCCGCCGCCGTTCCTCATCTGATCCCGTCGATTCGACGATTTGCCGCTGATACCGTTCCATCTGCGCGCTGTTGTGTTCCTGTTCGGCAAGCGTCCGAAGCTCTGTCAACAGGCTGACATTCTGCGACTCATCGACCATCAGCCGTTCCAGCGTCTCTCGCGACTTACCAAAATCGCCCGCTTCGCGATACGCCGTCGCGATGCAGCGAGTCATCTCAGTTGGCAGATTCAGTTCGCGGCTGCGAAGTTCCAGTCGCTCGATGATTTTTCCGAACTGGTTGCTGCGCAGGTAGAGATTGCTCAAAGCCACGACGATATTGGTTTGACTCTCCAGGTCCTGGGCTTTTTCGAACGCACGCCAGTAGAGTTCAATCGATTCGGGAGTTTGAAATTCATCGGCAAGAGTCTTCGCGAGTGCGCGGAGGGAGGCTTCGTCACCGGGGTTAATTCGCACGGCCTGCCGCAATGCCTCAACCGCCGCCTGAGGCTGGCCGGCTTCGAACGCAAGGTCGGCGAAGAACTGGTACGCCTCCGGATTGCCGGGCGTGGCCTTGATCACATCGCGACCGGTTTTCAATGCATTGTCGAACTGGCCAAGGCGAATTTCGAACCGGGCGATTTTCCTGAGGTACTCCGAGATGCCACGGCGATCCAGTGCGGCCAGGTTTCTCATCGCGTCGATGGCATCGCCAAGGTGGCTCGAGCGTTCGTACAAGTCGGCGAGTATCGTCCAGCCGGGGACGGATTGCGGTTCCAGTTCGACGACCTTGATGGCGGAAGCCGTGGCATCGTTGAGCTTATCTGCGGCATCCTGATACAGAGCCAGCGTGCGCCAACGTTCGGCCGTGACATTGGTGCCCGCGTTGAGTTCCGCAGCCAGCAGCGTCGTTTGTGCTTCGAGCTGGCCCGCGGCGATGAGCGTCTGGACTCGTTCACGAAGAATCTGCTGCCTCTCGTTGTGCGTTTCGGCAGACTGTTCAGCGAGGTCGAGTTGTTGGAAGGCTTCGGTCAGCAACTGCTGTCTGATCCGAGCCATCGGCGAGGTGCCGTCATGAGTCGGCGTCCCTTGGCTCGCCTCGCCGATGGCTCGGGTTAAACCGGAATCAGGATCGACTACGGCCTCGGCAGCAGTTCGCAGCATTTCCACAAACTTTATGCGTTCATCGGGATCGGGGCTGAGGCTACAGGCATCTCGCATCGCAACCAGCGCTGGATCGGTATAACCAAACCGGTTCATAACTTCGGCCAGTCGAATGAGATTTGCTTTGACACGGCGATCGCCTGCTGCGATTTCCTTCCACGTCGTGATCGCTTCATCCTTTCGTTGCAGCCGATTGAAGTATTCACCGAGATACTCACGATACTGCGGCTCGTTTGGCGACTTGTCGATGGCCTGAAGGTACAATTCAATCGCACGGTCGGCGAGTTCGGCACGCCGCATCAGTTCGGCCAGACGACTCAATGCGGCTGAATCGTCGGTTCGATCGACGATCAACCGTTCCCAGATTGCTGCAGCTGCAGTCTGCCGTTCGGGAAGCGGCAGATCTTTGCGTGCCAGATACAACTGGCCCCAGGCTTCGATATGATCCCGGTTACCCGCATCGAACTGAGCCATCTGTTCGTATTGTGCAATGGCATCAGTCAACTTACCGTCGCGGATGAGTTGTTCAATCAGCGATTCTCGCAGTCCGGCATTCGACGGAGCCAGTGCGATCGCCCTGCGATACCATGCTGCGGCTTCGCGTGTCCTATTCTGCAGCGACAGTGTACGCCCCAATCGAGCCATCGCATCGACGTCTTCGGTGTGACCTTTAATCCATGTGTCGTAATATGACACGAGCCCCGGCAGGTCATCCCGGCTGCGAAACACGCCTTCGATGCGGTGGCGAATCTCCTTGAAGAGCCAGCCGTCAACATCCAGCGATGTCAATTGCGATTCAAGCAGAGCAATCGCGTCCTGTGGCCGCCCGAGCTGAATCATCAGATCTGCCGCAGCAAGATTTGCCTGGACTCGCTGCTCCGGATCTTTCGATTCATTTGCAATCGATTCGTAACGCGACAATGCGTCCTGCCAACGTCCGTCCTGAGTCAGCGCGATGGCAATTTGTGTCTTAACTCGCTGGTCGCCGGGAAACAACCTTTCCAATCGCTGCCATGCATTCAGTGCCTGAGCGTCCTGTTGAGAACTTTGCAGCGTGCGAGCCAGTTCTTTGTAGATCTCCAGCAGGTCAGTTTTGGCGGGACGACATGTGATCGCTCGTTCAAAAGCATCCGGTGCCAGATCAAGCTGACGGTTCATGATTCGGGCTTTCCCGAGATACCAATGCGTAATGACATCTTCGGGTCGCAGCTGCGCCGCTCGTTCCAGTGCTGTGACCGCCGCCGCTCCCTGGACATGCTGCAAGTCGAGCATTCCGACAAGCAGCGCTGCCGAGCCAGCATCCGGGAGTGCTGCCAATTCCGGGATGGATGAGTCCGCTGCTTGCCCTTCCGCTGCCTTCAGCTCCGGCAGGCCGGCGACATCTGCCATCACATCGTGAAAGGCCTGAATCGTGCCTCTGTTCGCATGGAACTCATAGACTCGATCGTACGCTGTTCCAAATCGCGGATTGCGGAACAAAACCTTGAGGAACTGCTCGTACGACTGAACGGCCGCCGCTTCGTCAGCCGGTTCGTCGTATGCGGACCTCGCGACTCCAGAAAGGGAACAGGCATGGATTATCAGTAACAAGCGCAAGAGCAACGCATGGCGTCCAATTCTCAATACTCCGATGAGACCGGACGAGAAGGTGGCCGAAGGCAGGATGCGAGGGTTGACTGCAGATTGAAGCTGGTTCGGCTGTAACGCAGGGGGCATCATGGAAGGGCGACTGTAAAGCGGCGGTGGAGAATGGTTGATGCAACGCCGTTATCGTACGCTGAACCGCGTTCCGGAAAAAGCAATTCCCGCAAAGACTAAGGAACGACATCAATGGGAATCCGTCTGAGCCAGTCGAAGAGAAACAGATTACTCCCTGGACTGCGGCAGCCTGCTGCCGCTTTCCTCAGCCAGCCTGCTGGCCGCGTTGTTGCCACGAATGGCACTGTCGAAACTTTGTCTGCTCATACCAGCTGCAAACCCTGACCCGTGATACAAAATACTCGTGGACATGGTGCGTTGTGTCTGCCACAAGAGTTTTATCGACTTTCCTCGAACACAGCATATCCACACCTCTCGAATTCGTGGACGACCTTGCCAGCAGAACCGTCATTATGCCTGATCTGAGCCGTGTTTTCTATCGGCGCTGGAGTTTACAGTCCGCGCGGTCTTGAGTGAGACAATTGGCGAGCGGCATGCGTCAGCTTGCCGGTCCAAAAACCAGATACCATTGGGCTTACGCCGCTCCGCTCGCTGGACTCAATTCCGACCGTGCGGAGTAAATCTCCCTACCGCCATTTGGCCGCCTCGTCAGGATTCTGCAAGGCATCGTACAATTCCCTCACTCGCTTTCGTGAGGCAGTGACGCTCCACTCCGGGACACCGACAGCCTTGGTGATTTCAGCTGCAGAGGGCAGTAGGTGCGACTCTGCGTCCTTGTATTTCCCCTGCTGACGGAGGCAGTCGCCATAACGAGATCTTACCTCGGCCGTCAGCCAGTCGCCAGGCCACATGTTCGCCTGCAAAGTTGTCCAGCACTCCTTAAGCAGAGGTTCCGACGTCGCGAGGTCGGCTGAGCCACTTAACGCCTCCGTAAGTGCTGCGGTGAGCTCGGCGGAGGACCGGAGCGAATCAGGCTGTTCAGGCATCATGAGTTCGGTAAGGTATGTCGCTGCTTGTGCCCACTTTTCCTGTTTGGCATACATCCTGGCGATAGGCGCTACCGTCCTGCCGATAAATGGCTCTTGGCCCGGAGTTGCACGACGATCGGACAGGACCGCTAAGTAACTCGTCTCGGCCTCATCCCATCGGCCCTGAAACTCCAGCAGGCGACTCATCAGGTTGCGAGTCGAGAATGTCGCGCCATGGTACTGCCCGAGGTTGTCGCTGCAAAAGGGAAGCGCCTCAGAAAGTACTGCTTCCGCTTCCGTAAACCGGCCAGCATGAATCAGCGCCCCGCCAAGATTGCCGAAGCTCGTTCCCATTCCTTCCACGTGCAGAGGAAGAGCCTCTCGGTGGCGATCATTAACCAATTGATACAATGGCACCGCTTCCGCAGCTCTTCCTGCCATGACGAGCGCGACTCCCAGATTGTTATCGATCTCCATTGTCTTGTCATTAAGTGGACCGAGAGTCGCATGCAAAATCTTGCTCGCTCGCTGACGCAGCAGGACAGCCTCATCAAGTCGATTGAGGCGAACATAAACTTCTGCAAGGATATTCACTGCGTCGCCCGTTTCCGAGTGCGAGGGTCCGAGGACCCGCTTGCAATTATCGAGAGCAGCCAGAGCGAGTGCCTCGGCCTCTGGTCGCGGTCCCTGGGCTGCAACCGTGTAGTTATACCGATTTTGAATCGCCAATGTTTTCAGATCGTTCGGTCCGTGAAGCAGCAAAAGGAGATCCGAGGCTCGGCGGTAATGCTGCTCAGCTTTGGCGAGAACCGTGAGATACTCGAAAGCATGACCGATGACAGTCCGTAGCTCCGCTTCCACTTCCGGTTGGTCGTCGAGTCCGGTCTGGGCATCGAGTCGATCGGAGGCTTTATCGAGCAATTGTCGGACGGTCAGTTGGTCTCCGACCGGATTGTGTGCAGGGTCTGCCTGTTTCAAAAGGTCATCGACGAGGAACCGATTGATCGCCTCGGCTTTCCTTTGAGCGGAAACCGATGCCTGACGCTGATGTTCTGTCTCGGCACCGGCACGCTGGAGCAGGACTGCCCCGATTGAAAGCCCGATCACCGACATCACCAGGAACAGGCCCCCTGCGTTAACGACCTTCCGATTCCGTTTCCCCCAGCGCCGGACGCGACCAACCATAGACTCTGGAAATGCACTCACAGGTTCATCGGCTAACCAGTGTTCGATATCCTCCGCCAGGGCAACGGCGGACGGATAACGGCCCGCCGGTTCGACCGTCATCGCCTTCAGGCAAATCGCTTCGAGCGGCCGTGAGACGCCTTCTTTTACCTTCGTGGGTCTGGCGATCTGGCCGCGCTGGATCTTTTGATTCATCTCTGGCCAGTCGCCC
>JAYUVA010000298.1:0-5783 GCA_043754375.1 Candidatus Kuenenia sp.
TGTTACCCGCCAGACCGAGGCCTCAATCCTCAATCCTCAATCCTGCAGAAACTCATCCATGAATTCAGGTATCTGGCGATTTTCAAAATGGCTCGATCCGGTGCCGACATCAGCCCGCATGACGCTCGGTGAGGGAAACACCCCCATCGTCAGGTCTCGACGCCTGGGACCGTCTGTCGGCCTGAAGAACCTGTTCTTCAAACTGGAATTGACGAACCCCAGCGGCTCGTACAAGGATCGCTTCGCCTCCGCGGCAATCTCGGACATGGTCGCATGCGGCAAGACGGAGTGCATTGCCATGTCGAGCGGAAATACGGGCGCAGCGCTCGCCGCGTATTGCGCTCTGGCGGGAATCTCGTGCGAGATCGCGATTGTCGAGGGAGCACCCGAGGGAAAACTGAAACAAATGTTGGCTTACGGTGCCCGGCTGTTTCGCGTCCGTGGATTCGGGATTGACAGCCGGTTGTCGGAACAGGTCGTCGAATGTCTCAAAATATTGAGTGCGAGGCCGCAGGCTCAGATGCAGATCAGCGCGTTCGCTTACAGTCCGGTTGGGATGAGCGGCGTGAAAAGCCTGAGTCATGAACTCGCCGAGCAAGCGACGGCAATCGATCGCACGGCATGGGATCATGTTTTCTGCATGGCAGGCGGCGGTGGGCTGACACTGGCGGTATCACTCGGCTTCGAGCAGCTTCACGATGCGGGTGAATTGCTGTCATTGCCGCGTGTCGAATGCGTGCAACCGGAAGGGAATAATACGATTGCCGGTCCGCTGCGTGCAGGACTCAATGTGGCGCAAACGGTGCAATGCACCAGCCGGATCAGTGGCCTGCAGGTACCTCAGATCATTGATGGCAATGAAGTGATCGCCGCCTGTCGGCGAAACGGTGGGACCGGACATCTGGTCGAGGATCACTTTGTCTGGGAAACTCAGTCACGTCTGGCTCGCGAAGAAGGCATCTTTGCGGAACCAGCAGGCTCTACCGCCGTCGCGGGTGCGTTACAGGCAGCGAAAGAAGGATATCTCGATCCAGAGGCCAACATCGTCTGCCTGATCACCGGTTCGGCGTTCAAAGATCCGCCATCACTGGACGCCATGGTGCAGCACACATCGGCTCCGATGATCGAACTCCACGATCTCCAGCGCCGCGTCGCTGAGACTTGCTGATTTATCTTTGACAGCATCACAGCATGACGAGAGACGAGAGACGAGAGACGAGAGACGAGAGACGAGAGACGAGAGACGAGAGATGAGAGATGAGAGATGAGAGATGAGAGACGAGCCGGGTTATTGCAGCTCGGTCCACGGCTGCGATTCCTGTACCTTGGACATTCATGTCCGAGATATTGACCAAACACAGTTGCATTGTCGAGCGGCTTATCAAGGCACAATAACCTTCGCTTCGACGAAGTTTCATGGCCGTGCGACGGACATGAATGTCCATCCTGCATTCGATCGTTCCACCACCGCACCCAACACTTGACTCTTCTGCAACATGTCTTGAAAAGAGAGCGTCGCTATGAGGTTACTAATCTGGATTTTCGCCACGCTCCTGATCGCAACTCAAGCCGCCGTGGCTGGCGATCCTGCGGATCTGCCAGCGTTTGACCACGCACGGGTGACCGATGCGTGGGAGGCCTATCGGGATCGACTCTCGTTCGGCAAAGGGCAGACATTGGCTCTCGTCGATGACGGTTGCAAGTTGTCGATGCCGGAATGGTCTTCGTCGGACGGAGAGGTCCCCAAGGTTCTCGTTTGTTACGACAGCGTCGATGGGGATGACAATCCTGAGCATGAAGGAAAGGGATACCACGGTTCCACAATCGGCATTCCTTCGTCAGTAAATCACGCTGGAAAACTGGGAGTCGCGTTCAACAATCAGGTCGCGGTCATCCGTGCCCTCGAATGCTGCCACTGCAACGTGAAAGACAGCAAAACGCTTGCGGCCGGTCTGCGCTGGGTCATCGACCACCACCAGGAATTTCGGATCACGACCGTCAATCTGGCCCCGGTCGATGACATGGAGCATAGTGCGCCAGTCCCCACAGAGATTGACGCGGAACTCCGGACGCTGCGGGAACTGGGGATCTGGGTGAGTGCCCCTGCAGGAAATCATGCTTTCCTGAATGGGATTTCGTGGCCTGCCTGCCAGCCGTTTTCCTACGCCATCGGGGCAGTCATTCCAGGCAAGGACATTGTCTGCCTTGATCGCCACGCGAAAATTGACCTGCTGGTTCCGGCTGCCGCCACATCATCATCAAATGCCATTGCCTGCGGGGCTGCGATGCTGCTGCGAGAGGCCATTGAAAAGACCGGATACGACTGGAAGCAGGATGCCCCAAATCTGCCGGACGCCATGCTGAAAATCATGCAGAAGACAGGCGTGGTTGTGGAAGACCCTGCCAGTAAACTCTCGTTTCGACGTCTCGACATCAAAGCCGCACTCGATTTTGTCTTCCAAACCAGTCTTGCCGCTCATCAATAATCGAGGCGTCTCGGATCAGGTGTTCGTTGACGGCCAGCCGCTCAGCAAAACTTTCGGGATCACCGGCAGAAGAGGAAAAAGGGGAAAGAGGAAAAAGGGGACATTCTACTTATGCATTAAAGTACAATGTCCCCTTTTCGTTTCCTGCCCTTGTTTACACTCCGCGCGGCCGGAAATGAGTCCGGCGGGCGGAGCGGCGTGAGCCCTCCGGTACCTCGTTTTTGTACCGGCAAGCTGACGCATGCCGCTCGCCAATTGTCTCACTCATGACCACGCGCAGTATGGCATCCAGTCTCCCCCTCACATTCCCGGCAGTTCGCTGCTCATTTTGACGTCAGTCCACCGCAATCATGCGGTTGACGGCATGGACTTTCATCACCTGCGAGTAATGATTCACGCTGAGCCCATGGCCGATCGGTGTGGGAACGTTCAGCAGCATCTCCGTGCAGCCCAGTGTGTTGTGGGCGATAAACGCCAGTCGCAGCACAGAGATCCGGTGTGTGGCATCGAAGGCAGTCAGATCCGGCACGACCACAGGTCCGGTGTCAACCTGGTAGAACATTTCTCGTTCGCTCGCGTTGACCACCTTGACCGGGTATTCGAGAAAAACCTGTGAACCATCAGTGAGTGAAAATTCCGTCTGCGACACAAGCGGACGATTGCTGAGCACAGACCTGACAATTTCTTCAGTCGTCGTCAGCAGTTCCCCTGAAGCCTGTCGAAGGTCGATATTCATGTCCGTAAACGCATCTGAGCACTTTCCAGCCTGACGTTCCGGCTGCGGCCCGAGTGTCGGAGGACTGAGCATGACTCCGCGGTTGTTGCGATCCCAGCTCTTGATGACCAGGAATTCGTCCTTCGATGCGATCAGGCACATATCGGCCGCTGGATCATGCCAGATGTTTTCGCGGACATGCACCTGTTCGGCCTTGCAGGAGGCGCCCAGCACATATTCGACAGTTTTCGCTGCTGCGCCCTGGCCTGTGCTGAGGCGGCAGACACATTCCAGCGGGAATCTGGCGTTATTCAGCGTAAACGGCGGTGCCTGGCTGATTGTTCTGGGTTGCGTGATCTTCAGATCAATCCGAAACCGCACAAACGATCGAGAGAAGTCCGTGACAGGATGACGGTGAACGGCATGGCCCAGAGCAGTGTTCATGTGAATGCATGCTTTCCGACTGTCGAATTGATTTACCGGATTCCCGCGGTCAAAAAGAGCTGACGGCGGCCACGTTGAACGATATCGCAAAGCAGTCGCGAATTCTTCCGATTCAGGGCGATTCCGACCCGACGGCGGGAAAACAGCAGGATCGTCCTTGATGGACTTCGATGACGCGGGTAAACCGCCATTTTCAAATTCAATTCCGTGCCAGAAAACAGGTCTTTTCCGAACCCATGTCAGTTTTGCTTCAACTCACCGACGGTGTGAAAAGTTTCGGCGACCAGATGCTTCTCGACAACGCCGCCGTCACTTTGTACGAAAACGAAAAGGTCGGATTCATCGGTCGCAATGGAGCCGGAAAATCCACTCTGTTGCGCGTGCTCCTCGGCGACGAAGAACTCGACAGCGGCTCCGTCATGCGTTCGCCGAATCTGCGCGTCGGCTATCTGCGACAGCATGATCCATTTCTGCCGGAAGAATCCGCACTCGATTTTCTGATTCGTGACAGCGGGCAACCGGACTGGAAGTGTGGCGAAGTCGCCGCCGAATTTGAACTCAAAGGTCTGTACCTGAACGGTCCCGTGAAGGCATTGTCGGGAGGATGGCAGACGCGTGTAAAATTGGCAGCGTTGCTGTTACACGATCCAAATCTGCTGATGCTGGACGAACCGACGAACTTTCTCGACCTGCGTACTCAGATTTTGCTCGAGCATTTCCTGAAACACTTCCCGGCCGCCTGTCTGATTGTTTCGCACGATCGTGAATTTCTCACTGCCACGTGCGACCAGACACTCGACGTCAATCGCGGTCACTTGACGATGTACAACGGCAAGATCGCCGGATATCTGAAACAGGTTGAGGAAGAAAAAGTCCGAGCGGAACGCACCAACGTGACGGTTCTGGCAAAGCAGAAACAACTGCAGCGGTTTATCGACAAGAACAAGGCTCGTGCGACCGGCGCCAGTCAAGCCCGTTCGAAGCAGAAGCAACTTGACCGGTTGTCATTGGAAGAAATTGAAGTCGATCTGCCCAGGGCGCAAATTCGGCCCCCACAGGTTGAACCACGTCAGGGGCCTGCGGTGCGCTGTATGGATCTGAGCATCGGTTACGAAGGCAAGTCAGTGGCCGCAGGTATTGAACTGGAAATTCTGCACCAGCAGCGTGCCGCGATTGTCGGCGATAATGGTCAGGGCAAAACGACACTGCTGCGAACGCTGGTTGACTCGCTCAAACCCGTTGAGGGCAAAGTCAAATGGGGCTACGGTTGCGAGATCGGAGTTTATGCGCAGCACGTCTATAACACGTTGCCCCCCGATCAGACGGTGCTGGAGTACCTCGAATATAAGGCAAAGCCGGGCACGACGACTCAGGACTGTCTGGCCTGCGCAGGATCGTTGTTGTTTCGCGGCGGGCATACAAAAAAGCCCATCAGAGTGTTGTCCGGAGGCGAACGAGCCCGCTTGTGCATGGCCGGCCTGTTGCTGGGGACGTACAACATTCTGGTGCTCGACGAACCGGGCAACCATCTGGATGTGGAAACGGTTGAGTCGCTCGCGGATGCGCTGCTCGCGTACAAAGGCACCGTCCTGTTCACCAGCCACGACCGCCACTTCGTGCGTCGCATCGCGACCAACATCATCGAAGTCCGCGACGGTCGCGCGCGGAATTATGCAGGGAAGTACGATGACTATATCTATTACGTCAATAAAGAAATCGAAGACGGCGAACGCGAACGTGCGTCAAGCCGTATGGCGAGTGCTCCAGCGGGCAAAGGGGCAGGCAGTAAGGTCGAAAAACCTTCGTCCGGAAAGGACATTCACCAGCAGCGGAAGACACTTCGCAACCTCGAAAAGAACATCGCCAGACTCGATGACCAGCGTAAGGCGCTGAACGCTGAAATGCTGAATACATCCGATGCAAAGAAAGCGATGACGCTCCACACTCAGATCGAAACGATCGCCAAAGAACTGGCGGAAGTCGAAGAACGCTGGTGTGAACTGTCGCAGGAACTCGGCGACTGGTAGTCTGTCTGAATACCGCTGTTCTTGTGAGCGGCAAGGCGCTAGCGGGCTGTTGATTTAATCGTTTACCGCCGAGCCGGAGGCGACGGCTCGCGGAATAGCCGTCGCCTCCGG
>JAYUVA010000299.1:0-3780 GCA_043754375.1 Candidatus Kuenenia sp.
CCTAGCGCGGCGAAGCCGCAAATCCGAAGTCCGAATTTCGAAATCCGAAAGAACAACGGTCGAAAAGATGCGCGCAAAATGCGCAGTTGTTGGAAAGAAAGGATCTAAACTGAGATTTTGCGAAATACATCATCGCATGTCGCGGAAGTATTCGCGCAAGATGTCATCGAAGCTTAATTGTGATCGTCCTATGCATGGTACTGTCACGTGCCACGAAACAGACCTTATTCGGCGGTCAGGATCATTGTGCATTGCCGGTCAGAATCATAATTGATTTACCGCGCCGCATCAACCGAGACGAAGCGAAAGACCGTCACTGCTGCGGGATTGCAATCCACCTCAAATCAATCGCGCTGGCAGAAACTCCCAGGCTTACCGACGCGTTACAATCGTCAAACTCCGCATCGCAATGTCCTGATCCAAGGGTCACAGCCGGTCGATCGCTCCGCTGCTTGGTCGATCAATATCTCAGAGTCCGTCCAGATTCCGACCATTGCTTGATTCAATGCATCCGAAACTGCCCATCCTGCATGCTTCAATACCATCACTTCCTGATCGCTGCGCTGCTCATCGTCGGCATATTGCCGGTCGGCGGTCAACGATTGCATTGCTTCGGCCAGGAGTGGCCTCGCTGGATCACTTCCGCGTTTGATGCGATGGAACTGGACCCCCAGGACGGCGTTCTTCCCGGATCGCACCCATTCAGTCTGTTCTGTGACAAGTCGCACCCGGAGGTGACACATCGGCTGCGAGGCCGGATAGACACAGACGCAATCTGCTCAAGCCAGAGTCCAGCCAACAAGGCTGCATTCGGCGTTTTCAATGATGTCATTGGATTGCGCCGAGCCCGCATCGGAGTCGAGGGTGAAATTGGGACTTACGGCCGATACGTAACAGAGATGGATCTGGCATCAGGATTCGTTGTGCCGCGCGATGTTTATTTCGCAGTCGGAAATCGGCAAGTATTCACTGAAGCACAGGTTGGACATTTTCGCGAGCCATTCAGTCTTGAAGGCGGGACCAGCGCCAGGCACTTTGCTTTTATGGAGCGCTCGCCTGTCAACCTGCTCGATCCCGCAAGGAACTGGGGAGTAGGATTGTTTCAGGAGAATGTCAACGCCCACTCCGCATTGGGATTGGGCGTCTTTCACACGGGCACGGATACCGTTGACTTTCAATCGGGAGACGGCAGCACCGTGGGACTCACTGGCCGACTGACGACGGCGCTAGTCAACGAAGTTGATGGCAAGCAGTTGTTGCATCTTGGTATCGCACTTTCAGAACGTGTGCCGGAAAACGGAGTCATCGTCATCAATCAGCAGCCTCGGTCGCCGCTCCTGGACCTGGAAGATTCGTCGACATCTCCATTCGTGCCGGTCATTCGCATTCCTGCGAGATTTCAGCAACTGATCAATCTGCAATTCGCGGCCGCCAACGGACCGCTCTGGACTCAGGCCGAATGGTACGGGTCACTCATTGATCAGACCAGCGGCCGGCCCGTGTTCTTCCATGGCTGCCACTTTGATTGCGGATACTTCATCACAGGTGAGCATCGAAATTACGATTCGTCGAGCGGTACGCTGGGGGCAATCCGTGTCAATCGCCCGCGAATTCACGGTTCAGCCACTGCCGACCGGTCGTCCGGCTGGGGAGCATGGGAATTGACGTCGCGGTTCGCATATCTCGATACGATCGATGCAGAAACGCCAACATCGCCGACCGGCATGGCCGTCGGAATTCACCTGCCACAATCGACCGTCGGTATCAACTGGTATCTGTCGGACAATGTCCGTGTGATGCTCAACTACTCATACGCCGTGCCGGATGAAATCGACGCCGGTTCCAGTTCCGCAAGCATACTGGGAACGCGATTGGCTGTCTTCTGGTAATTCACTCTCTCATCGTCAGGGAAATCATCGAGTCAGGAATATTTGCCATGAAACGGATGCTCTGCATTACATTGATGGTTGTTTGCTCGTGCGCGGGAGGCAGCGTCCCAAATGCAGTGGCACAGATCGATTCGCTTGAACGTTTTTTTGAGGAACTCGAAGAGACGAAACTGCGGAATCTGAGGAGATGGAACTTGAGACGGACCGAGACGCATTCACTCCGGCGACCAGTACGGCCGGTCAGGGAACAGCAATTTTCGAATCTTCATATTCGTTCATTGACAATCGAAGCGTAGCGGAAACGCACAGCTTTCCCGAAGTGCTGCTGCGATATGGCGTGAACGATCGGATCGAATTGAGACTAGGCTGGAACTACGAAGTGGGCGGCACTGGCGACATCGGAGGGGAGAAAATGGGGGGAGAAAAAAAGGGGGGCAGCTCATTTCTCGGTTCCGTTGCTGTCATTGTTGTGTTTCCTGGGCCGGCCTCTTGATCGCAGGGTATGTTCGAGTTGCAGGCGGGCTGCGGATTGCGTTAACCATTTTGCGCTACCGTAGGGTGTGCCGCGTTTGACGCTGCGGCGAATCGCCTCCAGTTCTGCTTCCGTTTGCGGATTATTCACATGGGATCTCCACTGACGTGGCCGAGGTACGGGCCATTCACTGAGAATCAACCGGGACTCAGCGTGTCCATTTGCCATTCGCCACGCACTCCCGTACTTCCAGTCTTCAGCGTGTTCGCACAGTGACGCTCGCAGTGGATTTCGTTCTACGTAACGCAGCACGGCAAGCAGGTCGTTGTCACTTTCGACCGGAAAAGTCTTGAATCTTCCCTGATACAAATGCCCGGTGCCTTCCGTGTGATAGTGGGCGTGCCAACGCATGGTATGCGTGTGTGTCAGCCACCGAAAGAATTCAGACAGTTGTTGGTCCGTCTTTGGTCGAACCACAAAGTGCCAGTGATTGGGCATCAGACAATAAGAAAAAATCGGCAACGGAATTCGAGCGACGGCTTCGGAGCACTCGTTCGAATTCTTCGTAGTCCTCCGGCTTTTCAAACAGTGTCAATCGCGTTACAGTTCGGTTGAGCACATTCCAGCCGGGCATTTTCGAGGACGTCGTTGCATCACCCCAGCGTAACAAAGCAAAATCACCGTGTAAAGCAAAACAATGTGCTGCGTCCCCTTGTTGCCTTTCTTTTGCCTTCTTCTTTTCCATACTCTCCACAGTCACTTCCGTCTCCGCCACGACTACCTTGCAAAGAAGCTCGTTGAGCTGATGGCTGGAGAGAAACCCTTCCGGCAGGTTAGCAACTTCACTTTGATCCTCAGCTTGGCCGAAGTGCTCGCCTCTTGACCCTGGTGTGCTTCCGTGTACCATACCCGCACGAAAACAACAGTTGACTGTCACTTCTGCGCTGCGTTGCCGCAACACACATACCCCACTGGTGATCGATTTGCAGCGTGAAAATCCAGCTGCAAACTGTTCCGGCGACCTGCAAAATCAAGTGTAAAGACTGCATTCATGATCGGAACCACCGTCAGCCATTATCGCATCACCGCCAAACTCGGTGCGGGCGGGATGGGGGAAGTGTTTCTGGCTGAAGACACTCGGCTGGAACGTAAAGCGGCGATCAAATTTCTGCCGACGGAGATGGCGAAAGATCCGGAGCGGCGACAGCGGTTTCTGAAAGAAGCACGAGCCGCCTCAGCGCTCAATCATCCGAACGTCTGCATCGTGTACGATGTCGGCGAAACCGACGATGGCCGGCCGTTTATTGCCATGGAATTCATCGAAGGCGGATCGCTGGATCATGTGCTCGAAAAACGAGGACGACTGCCGATCCCGGAAGTCGTCGATCTGGCCGTCCAGGTCGCCGATGCCCTGGACGC
>JAYUVA010000300.1:0-10974 GCA_043754375.1 Candidatus Kuenenia sp.
TTCGGCCAGTTTCAGTTCTGCGCGGCCTCTGCGGGTTTCCTTCTGCTTGCGGGTCAGCCATTCGCGGAGGGATGGGACGAGATAGTCGTGGGTGAGTTGATAGTAACGGAAGGCTGAAGGCTGAAGGCTGAAGGCTGAATCAACCGCAGCTGGACTGATCTTTCCTTCCTCCTTGAGCCTTCCTCCTTCATCCTTCCCCTCCGGGTCGGTGGGTGTAATCAGGCGGAGTTCGCCGTCCAGGATTCGTAACAGGTCGGCGAAGTCGGCGGGGCGGTCCTGGTAGCCGGAGGCTTCCAGCAACTCAGCCTGTGAGCGCATGTGGCCTTTGATGTCAATGCCCACCTCCGGCAGCAGAGCCCTCAGAACACCACGTGCGGCAACGGCATGTCGGCGGTGATTGGGGTTAGCTTGAGGCGAACTGAACGTCTCTTCGAGGAAATTGACGCCAATGCCCTGGGTTCCACCCACAGTTTCCAGTGTGGCGGTCGTCCATGGCTTGCCTTTGACCATCTCCGCAAACAGCGAGAGCCGCACCGAAACGACTTTGTCGTCCTGAGCCAGTCCGGCAGAAACATCACTGACAAACTGTTGTTCGTCGGCCGACATGTTCCCGGCATTGGCCGGCAGTTTTCCAAAAGCCTGACCGAATTTCGTCAGAACTTTTGCGGCATGGTCGACATCGAACAGGTCGACCAGTGCAAAGTTGTGACCTTCGACAATGGGGATATCCAGAACTCTCATCAGCCGAGCTGCGGCAACGGAAAAGTCGTCACGCACCATGACGACGGCCTGCAGCTTCCCGCCGTCGCATTGCCGCAGGGCTTTCACCAGTTCGGCTTCCGGTTCCGCGCGGTGAGCATGCAGCCACTGTTCGAACTGGTCGATGATGATCACGATCTTTTGTGGGGTAGGCTTCCAGCCTGCCAGTCTGTCTGCGGAAGATGAAATGACAGGCTGAAAGCCTGTCCCACGTCGGATGGTCGCCAGCGTGTCGGCAAGTCCCAAATCCTCCGACAGATCCGGCAACCGTTTCCTGAGCCCGCGCAAAATTCTGGTTTCAGTGTCCTCGGGGGTCGCTTCCACATACACGGCGATCACGCGGTCCGACAAATGGGGCAGCAGGCCGGCTTTGACCAGCGATGATTTTCCGCAGCCGCTCGGGCCGTAGATCAGGCCCACGCTGAAGGTCTGTTCGGGATCGGTTTGCTCAATTCGCTGTTTCCAGAACGCAAGACTTTCCGGCAGTCCGTCACGATTTCTTTGTCCCGGCAACAGGTCCAGAAAAAAGTCGGCGTCATTGGCATCAAATGACCGCAGTCCTTTCGGGACCACCTGCACAGCGGCTTTGGGCTGAGCAGCAGCGACCGACGGCTTCAGCCACTGTTCCAGATCATCCGCGAACTCGGCCGCCGTGGCGTAACGATCGGACGCTCGCTTCGACAAAGCCTTGAGACAAATACGTTCCAGTTCCGCCGGGACGGAATCGAGGAGTTCACGCGGTGGCTTCGGTTCGATCGAGATGACCTGATGCAGTGTTTCCATCACCGTGCTGCCACGGAATGGCTTTTTAGCGGTCAGTAGTTGGTACAGAATCACGCCCAGCGAAAAAATGTCGCTGCGACCGTCGAGGCGATGGCCTTCGCCACGAGCCTGTTCGGGGCTCATGTAAGCCGGAGTTCCGGCAATCACGCTTTGCTTCAGATAGTCTTCTTCGCGGATCGCCAGACCAAAGTCCGCCACAAACGGAGTGTTGGAAGTGTCTTCGATCAGGATGTTGGCCGGCTTGATGTCGCGGTGAATCAGCCGTCGGTCGTGAGCATGCTGAAGAGCGAGTGCCACTGTCGCCAGCAGTTGTGCCGCTTCACGTTGGGCCGAACGTCCGGCTCCGGCAACGGCCCCGATCTGATTTTCCGCAGTCGCGGAACTCGTAAGAGTTCCGACCGAAGTCTCACGACTTCGGCTACGAAAGTCATTGCTCGCCCATTCTTTAAGGCGGGCTTCCAGTGTGCTGCCTTCAATGAACTTGGAGACCACGTAGATGGAACCATCCTGAGTGCGGCCCATGTCATAGACTGGCACAATGTGCGGATGATCCAGACTGGCGACGGTCCTGGCTTCGGTGAGGTACGCTTCGGCATCTTCCGGCTTCTTAAACCGAGCTTTCGTGGGCACCTTGATGGCCACCTGCCGCTGCAGTTCTTCGTCAAACCCCAGGTACACTCGACCGAATGCCCCTTCACCGAGAATGCGATCCAGCCGATAACGACCCTTATGCTGCACACCGATGCCGCTGGCGCTGATGTATGTGGTGTCGGTGGACGCGAGGGCAGCCGGAATCTCGACGTCAGTCGGTATAAATTCTTTCGCAGGCTCCTGCTGATGACCCAGAAAGGTCTTGTCATGTGGATCGCATATCGCATCCGGTTTTGGCTGTTCGACTGTCGTCTGCGATTCGTCAGCTGCACCGGCAATGAAGGAATGTGTTTCTACAGAGGGAGACTCAATCGCGTCATAAATCGCGAAGAGACGCTGCAAGCGATCCGCCAGCTGGGGGAATCGCTGTATGTATTCAACCGACGTGCAGGTCTCCCCGAGTTCTCCCCGCAGCGTCACTTCCGCAAAGATGAGTTCCAGGAGCTCGCTTTCCTGGAGCGGCGTTGTGACTGCACTCGACAGCGATTCCACGAGCAGTCGCTCACCAAGCTGCCACGCCTGCTGTTGCCGCTCACGCAGCTTGTTCAGCGTATCGGACAACCGAGAATTGCCATTCGCCATGGTTTGACTTTCGACTGAAAACAATGAATGGTCGCTGACCACCTCGCGACACCTATTACGTACGTTTCGGTGGCCGACAAGATATCTGGCCGATCACCGGTCCGGAAGCGATAAAACGCCGAGGTGCCGGAGCCGCTGGAAATAAGCGACAGCCATGTTCTCGCCACAACGGGACTTGAACTCGATCGTCTGACCAGCGAACCTCGCTTGCACGTGCTGATCCGACTGACAGACAAACCTGACAATCTGACTGACGATGGCTCGAACTGCAGTCAAGCGGCGTAGTCAAAATGAGGACAGATTCCCCGTGGCGAAGCTGCGAAAATGATCGCTACGGCTGCGTGCAACTGCTTACGCCCAACTCACTCAGGAGGGCGTGTCCTGAGTCAGTTGGATGGATTTGTTCGGCGGTCCGGTCCGGGACGCCGCAGTGGGTTATTCATGACTATCAATTCCGCGGGGATCAGCCAAATTTCGCTGGTTCGCTGACGGCACCTTGCTGCATGATTGGATGTGTCTGCCTGGTCCAGGGCCTTGGCCAGCAATAGCAGATCGTGGCATTCTACAGAATGTGCCAGTCACCGGGGCATACCAGTCACCGGGGCATACCTTCGTTGAAACGCAAAAGAATTTGTGTGACGGCAATGCGGGATTAGTCCTATGCCGCTTTGGGAACGATTTCTCCGGCGGTTTGGTAATCCCAGTATTGACGCTGCAAGATCGGCGTACTTTGCAGCAAATCATCATTGCTCTTGGCGCGGGCTTCGCCTGCAACAGAATTCATGAATCAGATTGAAGTTGGCGCTGTCGGCGGCGAAAAATCTTCTCAGAACAGCAACATTATCAACGTTTGCTGAACAGGGTCGAGGGCTAAACATGGGACTTCCGTTCTTGGTCGTCGCTGCTCGATCGTTGCCCTCGCTGGAGGAGGGACAAAGACAAAGGCTGCAGTTAATCGCTGAGGAAATCGTCAGCAAGCAGCAGTCTGACGGATCGTGCGAGTTCTTTGCCACTCTCAGACGGCCGCCGATTAACGAAAGCCATACCACCGACGCCGCCTGGATCATCATGGCGCTCGAGGGGGAAACTGGAACTGACGCACCGGAATCTCAACGCACATCGCTGTCGAAAGCAACTGCCTGGCTCGACGCTGCAAAGCTTTCCGACATCCATCAAGTCAAGTTTCTTAAAGTGCTCATGGGGGGTCGCTCTGCTAAGCTGAGCGAAACCATGTCATCTACGATCCATGAGTCGCCGGCACTGCAACGCACCGACGGTGGCTTGAGCCACACCATCCCGGAATCGAAGTGCGACGCCGTCGCAGCCGGCCAGACGATGTATGTCCTGTGGCTGGCCGGTGATACGGCTGAGCGCTCGAAATTCAGGCGAGGAATTTACTTTCTCGTTGCCACGCAAATTCCGCACGGTGGTTGGGCGATGATTTCTCGATCGACTCCCGATGGCTCCCCCGGGAGTTCGAAACTCTGGACGCCGATCTCTTGAGTTGTCACGTCCTAGGCGACGTCAGGCTTGAAGCAGCGTGTACCGAAAGTGAACTGAAGGGACCCCAATTCGCCAGGCATTTGCCTGCGAGTGGTTGGCAGGCATTGCCGCGGGGGCAACCTGTCGATGGTATGCGGAACACCACCAGAAAGTTTGCTATGAACCGAAAAAACACGACTGTTCGCACGTGGCTGGTTCTTCGACGGGATTTGTTGAGGTAATCAAGTCCTGCCTTTGACATTTCAGATTTCAGAGAAGTCAACTTGATAACGAGTGACATCAAAGTAACGCCCCTTACGGCTTGAATCGGCCGGAATTGCTCGTGGCAGATGCGTGATTATCAGATCCGAAATGTGTCTCCTGATGTTTTCGATGTTGGCACAGAATATGCTGTTCTCAACATCAACGGACAGCGACGAAAACGTTCTTCAACTCGGTCAGTGTTGACTGAGCCGCCAGCCGTCCAGGAGGGGGATCTTGTCATGAAACGAATTGCAATGACTGTGGTGATGGTGTGTGCTTTGATGGGATTTGGAACGTCGGCTTCGGCCCAGTGTGGTTCCAGAATGGGGGGTTATGGGTATAGCGGTGGTGGATACGGCGGCAACGGATACGGTGGTGGATACGCTGGTGGATACGGTGGTGGATACGCTGGATATGGACAGTCCAGCTCTTATTTCGGCAATGGAGGCCACGATTTCCAACCGCACGGACACGTGACGCAGACACCGTACGGTCCTTCAGCCTGGTACGGAATTGGTCCGCATGATTTTGCGCCGCATCAACACTCACGCACACCGTGGTCATATCAAGGCTTCAGCAACACGGGAGCCGGACCAACCACGAGCTTTTACAATCAGCAGCCTTCTTACTTCGCACCTTGGTAGACCGAACTGAAACCGGCGGCAACGGACGGGCGATTCACTTTTGAATCTAAGCCTCCGTGCGGTTAAACCCAAAGACGGCCCTCAGCGGAATTCCAATTTCGTTGAGGGTCGCGTTTTTCGATCAGGCGTCGTCACTTGTGAGGTACGCCTTTGTTGGTCCATATACCGTGACCTGTACAGACCTCAGCCAACGGCGTATGCAGGAATCCGCTGCTCCTGACCTGTTCTTTGGAGCGGTCAAGCCGATCAGTCGGAGCGGACCATCCTGATGAGCAAATGAATCACTCTTGCTTCGCGACCCACGGTGTGCTCTCTCGGCCCGGTGCGATGACGATTTCGCCAGCCGAGGAATCCACTCGATCCGCTTCCGCTGGAGGCTGAACTACCAAGTCCCGATCCGTGAGAGAAAAGCTTGTGTCTTTCGTAAATGATGGTGCCGATGTCTTGTGATGCGAAGACCGGGCGGCTGCCAGTCCATTGGGCTTCAATGCGACATGGTATCTGAAACCTGCACTGGCAAGGGTAACTCCTGGTTTCATGTCCGCAGCGTCTGGTTTTGCCGGTGTTGGTTCAGAAACTGAACCGTTTGCCGTGATCACGTTTACGGGGTCCTTCTGAACCGCTGGTACAACCGGCGGAAGTTCATCAGAAGCCGTGTTGTGAATATCATTCAGGGATCTCGTCACAGCCGGAATAATGACGGCTGGAAGTGAGCCAAGCGGATTCAGGCTCGGGGCAGGTATTGGAGGGTTAGGAGTGGTTTCGCGAGGGTCTCTTCCCAATTCGATCTGCAGATATGATGATGGCCCGTTTCCGGAATTCACAGGGATCTGTAGGTAGCTTGCCCGTCCGTCAGGAGTACCGACTGGAATCTGCAGGAATCCAGACGAACCATTCCCAACGGCGACCGGCATCGACAGATAGGAGGGTTGCAGCAGCGAACCAGCCAAGTTTGCGCCAGTCAAAGGACCGGAATTCAGAATACCCAATTGGCTGCTTCCGCCGCCTCCACCAGTACTCAATCCATAATTATTCAACTGCGGCAACGATCCGGTGGGATACGGCGCACTTGGATACGAAACGGTGGGATATGCGTTTGCATACGAGACGCTGGGACATGAGCTGTAACAGGAGGAAACCCCGTATCTCGTGCCATAAGAACGCCCGTAGTTGAAACCGCTATTGTTGTAACACGGCGAGTCGCTGTAGCTTCGGTAGTACGACGATTGCGGGTAATAATTCGATTGCATCCCGTAGTATGAGCGGCCGCCGTAACATGAACCGCTGCCGTAAGATGAACCGCTGCCGTAGTATGAGCCGCTACCGTAGTATGAACCGCTGCCGTAGTATGACCCGCCCCCAAAGAAAGAGCGACCACCGTAGTACGAACCGCCGCCGATGTGCAAACCGCCCCTGAAATGCAGTTTGTGAGCTTGAGCGAGCTGCGGTGACCACGCCGACTGAAAGACCATCATCACGGCAGCCAGAAGTACTAATCGTCTCATCGTATTCCCCTTGTGTCTCGTCAGTCCTGATCTGATTTTAACTCGTTGCCGCACTCAGCCTTCTGGATCGTTCTGCCTTTTACCAGCTGGCTTTCAGTGTTGATGGTCTCCACGATGGTGGTCGCCCATATAGCGGCGATACTGCAGGTCCTTTTGGAGCTGAGCTCTCTCGACGCTGTGGTCATGGAGCGCCCCGGCTTCGATCAACTCGCCCAGCGCTCGAGAGTAATGCTCAAACATGTATGCCTTATTGACAAAATCCTGATCTCCGGTGGCATTCGCGATCCGTTTCAGTTCCGGGAACTCTCGTTGTCGAATCTGCATGATTTCCGCAGCGAGATTCCGATCCATGCTCTTCACAGCCAGAGCGATCTTATCGACATCATCAACCAGCCTCGCGTACGCAAGGACTACGCTTGGCGACTCCTGATTGGCGGAGGCCAACTGCGACGCAGTCTGTTCGAGGGAAACGGTTTGTTCGTTCTGGCTTCTCTGGGCGGTCGCCAGGTTGTCATAGTTAAGTTCGGCACGCAGGACCAGAGGACTGCCTGGTGCAGCAACGAAATTCGGGGCCGTACGAAACCGGATCAGCAATCGCCGTTCTTCACCACTCGAAAGGTCACCGAGAGTTTCCGCAAGAACCCCTGGCTCAAACGCTTCTTCATGGCCGTAAACCTGCAGCACGTCGATACCGGCTGGCAGTTCCATTTTCAGCGACACATTCTGCGCTGAGACCGCAAGGAGCGCCCCGAGTTCCTGCGCGATCGCAGTTGGTATCTGATCCGAGTTGGCGGCGTAGGCGTAGTGACCTCCACCCGCTTGAGCCATCTGGGTAAGGAGCGTCTCGTTAAAGTCTGTTCCCACGCCAATGGTTGTCACGCCGATTCCTCGTGCGTGAGCCCTTTGAACAAGAGCCACCTGGGCGCGTGGATCAGTGACACCGCGATTTGCGAGTCCGTCGGTGAGCAGAATGACGTGATGCAGACCAGGCTCCTTCAGCCGCTTTTCAAGTTGAGCGCAAGCTTCCAGAAAACCACCACTGATGTTCGTATCGCCGGTCGCTGTCAATTCGTCAATGCGATGGTGGAGATATTCGCGATTAACGACGGGGTGCATTGCAACCAATACCTGCACCTCATGGTTGTAAGCGATCAGCGAGACGAAATCTTGCGGCGTGAGATTGTCCGTGAGGATATGACCTGCCTTGCGGACAAAGCCGATCTTCGAGTCGATGTTCATCGATCCCGAACGGTCGAATACGACAGACAGATTCAGCGGATCACGTCCAGCTTGCTTCAGTTCCGGTGCCCGCAATCTGAGTCGAACCCAGAAGTTTTGACCCGGCGGGGGGAGAATGTTGTGGCTGGACTCCACGCTCCACTGAATTTCGCCTGCGGATGATTCCTTTGATGCCTCGTCGCCGCAGACAGGCGTGGCCAAAGCAAGACTCAACGAGAAACAACGAAAAACCGCTATCAGCGATTTTTGAATAAGGCGATTCTCACACGCACGCAACGCTTGCATGTTCCGATCCATCCCTGTTTCCCCTTGTGCTGGTGCCTGAGAACAATTTTACGATGGCTTTCATAAAAATCTACACCGTTGCCTGAATTCCGAAGATTTAGTCATGAAATGGTTTCTTCGATGGTCCCACGGCAAGCCGCTCACAGAATTTGTTCCTGGCAGCACAGTAATCGTTATCATGCCGCACCCTGTTGCGGAGGAATGAAACAAGGTCACTAGTGTTTCGGAGCCTCGCTGTTTGACCCGACATGCAGAATGCCTTCCGTCGGCTGATGACGCCTGACGACATGCCGGCGGCGTTCAGAGAACTGGCGGTGAACCGAAATTGTACTCCAGTCTGGTCATGATCACCTGGTTATCTCCCGCGTGTTCGCTGTAAAGATTCAGGTCCATCCTGAAATGCCTGAAACCAACCCCACCACGCTGAACACCGTCCAGATTGCATTGGTTTGCGATGCAATCGTGGTTGGACTCCTGCTGACGGGATGTCGAGGCCGACGGTGGAGGAATCTACTGCGCCATATTTGAACATTCGGCTGTATCGCGATTTTCGCTCATGTGGTTGCCGCATTTCACTACACACATCACTGGCGCCAGGGGGATGCGATCGAGAGTACTGCGAGAAAGACGGAACAACTGATCGGCGGGGCGTTAGGCGAAGGTTTGTACTTCAACTACTTGTTTCTGACGGTATGGATTGCTGACATACTGTACTGGTGGCTGAGGCCGGAGCGATACGAAACACGGCCCGCCGGGATGGAATACGGCATTCACGGCTACCTGTTTTTCGTCGCATTCAACGGAGCCGTGATATTCGAATCCGGTGTCACCCGCATTGGCGGCACCGTGGCAATTGGGATCTTCACGGTGATCCTATTACGACGACAGATGGCGGCCCGCTGACAATCGTGCCGTCTGGAAATGGGGAATCGCGGGCACATATTCCCTCATTCGGATGGTTAGCAGTTGTGTTTCAGTGCGTCGATCACGATCACCTTCGACAGTTTCCGAAAGGCAGCTACTAACTTAGGCCGGTTAGTCCTGAGGGAGTTACGGCACCGGAATATCTGCCATCAAACTTGTCAAATCAACAGGATTCGGGCAATCGCGGACCCGGCCAAAAAACGCACCTTGCTTGCCATCAATTTGATCACACTTTCTGGATTCATCGCCACATGGTTCGATGCGTCGGGCGATGCCAATCGAGGCAGGATACGGCAACAAATGATCCGGCGGCGCGTTCGAGCCTTGCGGCCTACCAGACCCGCCGGATCGGTTTTGCATTTGGCCGAACGGCCATTCGTCGGTGAGACGAACAGCAGCCCGACACGGGACGACGACCTGGACTTTACACTCAGGCACGCTCCACCGGGGAACTGTCGAAACAGGACAACCGGTGAATTCCGGCAAGGCAAGGTACTCGCAACCCGGAAACCATTGTTGTTGTTACGGTTATCCGGTTGGTTGGTGTTGCGGTTGGCTGACCGCACGTTCGAAACATTATTGTTGAACGAGCCGCCACGCAAAACACGGTTACTGACTCGCCGCCCGAGATCATTCATTCCAGTCACCATGTCCGGAGTCTACACCGCACCACGATCGTATTCGCCAATCGTTCCTGCATAATCGCCGAACTGGAAAATTGGCTTCATTCCAACGGCATACGCGCAGTTGTTGAGAAAGCTCAAGGCGACTTCTTCGGGCGAACGATCGATCGAACAACCCAAAGTAAGATGGAAATGGTCGGCCAACAACCCGACACGAGACAAGCGATGGCCATACTTCACTCCGACACGTTCGATCATCTGACGCAGTTTGTCGAGCACTCGTGGTCGAATTTCCATCCAGCGATGATCGTTCACCAGGACCAGATGCAGGTTGTACCAGTACCGGTCGTGAGCACTGCAGACAGGTTGACTCAGGTCGCCGCCGGGATAAGTCTTTTGATACTGCAGAAGCAGATCCCGGACCCGCGGATCGGCCATAGGATGGCGATCCAATTGTTTTGCGACGTAACCCTCGACGACGCTTCGGGTGGCAGCACCAACGCTTCGGACGGCGTAGTTGCGCTGAAAGGCTTTCGGTCGCTGCTCCCGGATGAGGTGTTGCAGGCGGCCCTTGACGCTGCGAATCATTTGTGCGGGCGAAACATGCGGTTTGGTGCTGATGAAGAACTGACTGGAGTCGCCGGTGGTGATGCGATGTTTGAGAATGCGAACTCCGTCAGCTTCCGTGGAAGATTGAAGTTGAGTCAACCATTCACTGTCCGGGATCGGCTGCTGTCGCCAAAAGACTGTCAGCCCCCAGTTGAGTTGGTAGGCCGGTGAGACATTTTTTGAGGTGTAGATGCGTTCTGTAGTTTTCAAACCGGGGCTCCACCGGCGTGAAGCCTTGTCATTACCCACATTTGTGTTAAGAAATCGGGCCTTTTCATTTCACGGCAGCGAATGGCGAGGATTCCACCAGGGCAATGCCTCGCAAGACCGAGAAGGATCTTGCTGAGGAAAATTGTACGCTTCAACCCGGAACGGGTTTCACAACATAGCCTGGGGTCGCCGCGTTGCGGCGTACCCCAGGTAATGTAAAGCGGGATCGCCCTGAACCCCAACGGGGTTCCACAACTTTCGATCGTTGAACAGAAACATACAGTGGCGATGTGGAACCCCGTTGGGGTTCAACGGATTTTGTATGGTTTTTCCTGGGGTGCGCCGTTGCCACGGCGACCCCAGGCTTTGTTGTAAAACCCCGTTGGGGTTGAGTGCGCATGGAAAAGATGTGGG
>JAYUVA010000301.1:0-3062 GCA_043754375.1 Candidatus Kuenenia sp.
CACCGTCGTGATGCACGAGTTGGGTCACCTTCTCCAGCATGATCATGACGATGAGGGTGTCATGGCCGCGACACTTGTCGCCGGTGTCCGAAGCACCAGCCTGGCGAACGAAGACGCTCAGATTGTTGACGCTGTATTCAGCCAGTTCAATGAATCTTATGCAAACGACATCCTGAGTGCCTTGCCCGACGAGCATTGGCTGTCGCATCGTCCACGACTGCAGCGACGCAGGTAGCCGATCGCTATGAATCTGGCTTCTCTATGACCTCAGCCGCCGGGCTTTATCAGGCCCGGCGGCTGACTACGATTCAAAGCAGGCGAAGCCACGTTGCAGTCCCGGGCTTTGCTGGTTCGGCGTTTTCGTCGGATCGACGTAGGTTAAAACACACTGCGCACGGTGGGTCGGTGGGTGCCATGTACCTCGCATGTATACTCTGCGTTCCTGGCATTGTCCAAAGGGTTTGATGGCGAGTGCCCTTGCTGCAGAAGACGCTTCAGCGATGCGGCAGATTAGACTTCCGCACCTGCCACCGCTCCGACGAGAGCTGCGATCGGCGTCTGTTTCCATTCTGGCTATCCTGCGTCGGTGAGAGTCGAACGATGTGGCGACAATCCTACAGGTGTCATCAAATTGGGGGCAAGCGCGGTGCGTTTTCCGGCCATGCCCGCGATCGCCCCGTTGTTGTGACGTGGTGTTGCCGTTACGTCCAGTTGCAACGACAGGCTCGCATCCTTCAGCAACAGACGATTGTGCATATCCTGAATCGACTTGAACCACGCAAGGCTCGCGTCATGAATGTGATGAGCCTCATCATTCAGCACCATGAGTTCATCGATATCGCGAACAATGGTTCCCAGATCGACGTTTGAATCCGTCGTGCCTCCCGTCGGCCGTTTTCCCAGAAAATAGTCCATCGTGTCCTCATCGTCGGCTGACGGCGCAATGTCTTCACCCGAATAGACACGATGAATGTTCGTCAGAAAAATATTGCCGAACTTCTGAGTCACCCGCACTTCATCCTGCTTGTGCAGAGTCAATTGAAAATCATCGCGCCAGTTTCTACCGTCGAATCCATTATCAGGGACCACGGGATCGGCAAAGAAGATCCGTAATCCCTGGAAATCACGATAGATGCGATCCAGCACGATAATGTTGGGAGCAATCACCAGAAAGTTGCGTGACAGGGTTGAATCTTCTTCGTACGTCTTATGGAAGAAACTCCATGCCAGAGCCAAACTCAGCACTTTCGTCTTGCCACTGCCGGTTGCCATCTTCACCACCAGACGCCGCCACGTCTCATCAAACATTCCAGCAGAAACAACGCCGCTGCTGTCGTATCGAATCAAGTCGTATTTGTCCTTGTAGCCGACAACGTCCACCAGCCACACAATGGTTTCGATCGCCTCTCGTTGCGCAAAGAAGTATTCGAACTGTTGAACTGATCCATCATACAAATCCAGCAGATGCGGCGTCTGAAACCACCACTTCAGCAGACTGGCACTTGTCGCGGTCGCTCCGACATAACCGCCGTCCCGCCATTCTGCGATTTTCCGCCGCAACTGCGGAACCAGCGGCGGCATCAGTTTGTCCATCGTCGTCTCCCGCTGAGCTTCATCAGCCGGGAACCAGCGAAGAGACGGATCGACGACGACGTGAGGTGACTTCGGAAAATCGGGATGCAGAGCCATTACAGTTTCGCTTTCGCAGCAGTAATGTACGGTTTCAGTTGGTCAGCGGGTACGCGAATTGGCAGACCGTTCTCAACGAACACTGCGTATTGCCCTAGTCGCCGCTTTGATTCCAGTGCCTCGGCGACGGCCTCTCGCAGGCTCGCCAGCACTTCCTCGGCATATTCCTCAATGTCTTTCATCGTTCTGTACTCCACTGCTCTTTCTGGAGACCGTACCGGTTAGGGCGGACTTGCGACATGCCGTTCAGCCCACCGAAGCACCGAACCGGCGATTCGGACGGCACGACGATATTGCCGGACGGTGACGGGATCGGCGATTCCCGGATAACGCATCACATGTGCGTACTGTGTCAGTTCGCTCGATTCCCTGACGTACTTCGGCACTTGAAAACCATCGTCCGTCAGCAGCTTGAGCAATCGCTGCAAGTCATGAACATAGGGAAAGCTCATGCCACGTTTCAGAAACACCGCCTTGATGCTCTTCTCCGCACACTGCTGAGCCTCAAAGCACAGATCAGCCAGATCGACCTGAGGAGCACAGTTTCCGGCAATGACGAGATTGCTTTTTGCACGACGAATCCACTCCCGCGGATCGTCCGGCGGCAGACGATCACGTTTCATAAACCACTCGTCCTTCCCGCAGGGCCGGGCAGACGGCCATCGAGGGAGAATCCCGATACCGCTCCACTTCCTCCGGCGTCACCACTATCGCATCGACGGCCACGTCACCGGACAGGTTCCTATAGATGGCTGTCGTCACACGATGACGATTGAACGGACCGGCTTTGATGATCAGCAGGTCCAGGTCGCTGTCTGGTCCCATTGTGCCCCTGGCCGCCGAACCGAAGAGCACGATCTTCTCCGGCTGAGCAGCCGCAACCACCTGCTGAATCGTCGCCGCAAGAATCGCGGCGTCCGGATGACGCTTCTTGTGTCGGGTTCTGGTCTTTGTCGTCATACATTCACCTCAACAATCGTCATCGTGTCATTGCCGAAGATATCTACCACCTTCACCGCAATCTTGCGGCGGCCCGATGTGACTTCGTGATAGACGCTCGTCAGTTCCAGACTCCGGTCCTTCTTCGTCCGAAACGATTGCCATTCATTTTCAAAAATGAAATCGCCGGTCCACTTTTCTTCCCACTCAACCAGATTCTGCTGAGCTGGCTTCATGCTAGGCAGACGCTGCTGAACATCCGGCAGAATTTCTTTCGGCACACGGATCAGTTCCCGCTTGTTTTCGAAATCAAAATCCACCGCCCAGTAGTCAATCCAGTCGGTCCATGTTTGAGTCAGCACTTCGCGCTTCACGATGCCCTTCGCGTCCTTGGACACTTTTACGATCTGGCCCTTTTCGACCACGATCTTGCT
>JAYUVA010000302.1:0-5660 GCA_043754375.1 Candidatus Kuenenia sp.
CAAAAAAAGTCCCTTCTCCCCCTGGCAAGGGGGAGAAGGTGGCCGGAGGCCGGATGAGGGGGCTGGCTTCGGTCGCGACGTTGTGGAACAGAAGAAGCAAACCCCTCACCCTAGCCCTCTCCCCTGAATCTGGGGAGAGGGGACAGAACTGAAGAAAAATCCGTGTCAGGCGGGCGAACGCCGAATACAGGGAGTCGATCACGATGAACAAGAATTCTCAGTCCCCAACAAACTCCACCAGCGATCGTCGAGGCTCGACGCTCGTCATCGTAATCGCATTGCTGGGTCTCTTGGCATTTACTGGCGTCGTCTTCTTCACGTTTGCCTCACAGGAGCGTGCAGCGGCGGAGTATTTCAGCGACGCGGCGAAAGGTGAAGTCGATGCCCCTGACAATGTCTGGGATCATCCATTGCGGCAGATCATTTCGGGGACGAGTAACTCGCCTGCAGATCGTCCCAGCATTGTGCGAAGTACAACACGTCGGCACGCCATAACAACCAATCTGGTCGGAGGTGACCTTTCCCCGCACAGCGGTGAGGGCGTCCACCTGATCATGGAGGATGACCCAGCAACCGCCGATACGACTGCCGTCCCGCGAGTGGACATGAATCGAAACGGCACGGCCATTGACGAAGACGGCGGTGCCGGTGAGCCGGACAATCAGCCTCTGTTGAACTTTGTGGATTCCCCTTCTGTCTGGATGGGAAATGAGACACGAACTTCAAAAGTACCGGCACCAGACGTGGACTACACGTCTCCTGATATCAACAACCTGTTTCTGGCATATAAAGGATGGGCGGTTCGCGACAATGGCGTGGGCACGATTCCCCGGTATGAACGCATCCCGATTATTATTCCGTCATTCTTCCGACCCCAGTATATGAAGACTGGCGGTAGCAACGGTTTCTTGGGCAACGATACACCAACGAATATCAACTGGGCTCAGTCCTATGATGGCGTGAATCGAAATACAGCAGGATTTGCGCAGCGATCATTTCGACCGAATCCGCAACATATCGCAGGCTTTATGCCCGATGGTACAACGGCAGTCTACCGATATTTGACTGCCGCCGAGGCCACAGGTCTGGGCATCACGAGTGGCGCTTTCCCGTTTGTGCCAGCCGACAACGCACTCGGAAAGCCTGGCGGGATGAACGGGATTCAAGGCGAGTTGGGCGTCTGGACAGGGTCCGACCCGGAAGCGTATGAACTTGATGCAGACCCCGACGGTGACGGGATTCGTGAAGGAATCTGGATTGATACTCATTATCCGGTCCAGGAGCATGTTGATGGCAGCGGCACGACACGGTTGTACGTCGTGATGCACTCCTTCACTATCTACGATCTGGACGGTCTGATCGATCTGAACGTCCATGGCAATCTTGCCGGGCTGGATCGCTCTGGAAATCTGCAGACGATTGCAGGATCTGGCGTGCTGAACAGCTTTTCGGTAACTCGATCGAATCAGGGACTTGGCCCCAATGAGATCAATCCGATCTGGGCACTGCGGCGTCCGCTTGGGCCGCTGCTGAATCCGGCGGATCCAAATTACATCGTCGATAACAATATTGTTCGCGATCAGATGCTTTATCATTTTGGCCAACTACCGGGGAGCGCACTTGAACAGGCCAATATGGAGTGGATCTGGCTGCTGTCCGGACGTGCTCAACTGGACGCTGCGAATAAACTGGAAGACATCTTCACCGGTCGATGGGGTGAAGCGGAGCGAGTCTTCAATACTTATGGAAGTTCGGGATCCTTCCAGGTGTGGGATCTGCCACGTCCTGGTGTCTCGGGAGATTCGCAGCAAGTGCTGAGTTCGGGAATTCGTTTCGGCGGTTCGATGGTCGGAAATGGTCGCAATGGCTTCGACGACAATCAGGATGCGATGGACGGAGAGATCGCTCCAGGGCTTGGTCGTATTCGGCCATTTGGAACTCCGATGGATTATGCGGGTACGGGGCGAGTCGTTGACGCTCAAATAACTGGATACAATGTTGCGACAGGCAAATTTATTGTCAGTGCTACGAATTATGATCCACGCGTGCCAATTCTCCATCATGATACTGCGAGTACTGGACCGGAGCGTTTTCAGGCCTACAACGGCTACTCAATGACCCGTGATATCAACACGGTCAATTCTCGCTATGTCTTTGGGCAGAACGGCACATTTGACAACGCCGCTGGCGACGACTTGATCGCAAACCCGAATCTGGACGCAATGTTCGAAGACCCTCTGGAATCAGTGTTTGATGCCGAGATTTCTCAAAAAGCCTTCGACGCCGTCTTCGGACCACAGGACACGCCTGCTCTTCATCTGACAGATTTGGACATAGGGACACCGCCAAAAGTGTCGGAGCGGATGGTTAAACTTGCGCCTTATGCACTTGATAAAGGGAACGCACCGTTCAGCTTCTATGAACAAGTAACTCCGGGCGTTCGATCGCGATTCACCACGGTCAGCAATTCATTGCATCGATTTATGATGCGTTCACCCTTCGGCGCGGACGGACGCCCCGGCGACGCCGGGATCGATGATGATGGTGATGGTATCATTGACGAACCGGATGAGGTCTTCGCCGCAAGTTATCGTGACAGCGATACAAAACACCGGGCGTGGGAATTCAGTGCGGACACCGATGGCAATGACCAGAACGGCGACGGATTCCCGGACGGCGACGGATTTTATGAGTTTCCTCCCGCGTACGGGACAACCGCGACGACTGGCAAGCCATACAGCGGCACAGATCCCTTTCGACCGCAAGTTCGTCGACTTCTGACAATGGAATCGGGCGAAGGCCGAGGTTTGTTCGGGCAAATGCCACTCAGTATCAATCACCTTCTGGATGTGGAACGGAACAACCAGACACCGGCTGACGGAACACCGGAGTTCCTTTACTACATGCAGCGAGCTGGCATGCGCTTCCGCCCGCTCATCGATCATCCGTCCGCGTTGGAAGGTGCTACGATTACCGGAGCGATTGTCATTCCGACCAATTCGATCGCTTCTCCGGTTCCGTTCCCACCGACAACACCAGAACAACGCGAATTCTGGGCGAGACGCGACCGCCAGAAGCTGGCGCGGGATATTTACGTGCTGTTGTATACAACTGGTGGCGCTGGCGTGGTAGACGATAACTTGACTCCGATGGACCTTACCGATGATATTGTCTGGAATTATTCGGGAACCAACAATGCTTCTGCCGCAGAGGGAACGGACCGTTACACGCATGAGAAGTTGCGAAGAATGGCTCAATTTGCAGTGAATCTTGTTGATGCCATGGATTCCGATAATGTGATCACGAAATTTGAATACGACAAAAATCTGGGACCAGATGCGAGCGGTACATTCGGTGGCTGGAACTTGGACGACGATCCCTATTCTGCTCTCGCAATAAATGCCAGCCTCGGCTACAGCGAAGACGCTCCGTCAGCGAGCGGCGCCGTAACAGGCAATGGACTTTACCCCGAAGACGGCCTTGAACGTGGTGTGGTGTATGGTGTCGAAGCCCAGGAAATGGCGTTTAGTGAAGTCCTGGCCGCGACCAGCCAGAAATTTCCAATGTCGTATGCAGATAGCCAGCAAACGAAGCACTCGGATGTTACAGACGATACAAATTTTCTACAGGTTGAGTTGCAGAATGTGCGCCCAACGCCAGTTCAATTGGCAGTGCCTGGCGTCACCGCTACGGGAAACGAAGACTTTGGGATCTGGCAGTTAGCTCGATTCGATCGTGCAACCGCAGCGAATTCTGCGCAACTGATAATTCCCACTGCGCGTGTCACATTCATGGAAGGAAACGCCAGTGTTTCTGGAGGCAACAGATTCACCATTGCTATGGCTGGAAATACGTCGGGACCGTTAGTGGCTGATCCTACCGGCTGGGGAACTGCTGATCTGTATGTCAATTACGACTCTGACCCGGGCCTGACGTTTGAATTGGTGGCGCCAGACATCGCTGCACCAAGTTTAACGACTGGCGGAACAGCCGCATTACCTCGTTGCGACCTGGATTTGATCTATCCTGGGCAAAACACTCGTTGGCTCAATGCCGGTAACAATCGCACGAATCTCGGCCAATTCATTGATAGTATGACAAACTATCAGGGGAACGATGACTTCAGCTTCACATCACAGGCGGCCAACAAGGGATTTGACTTGGTACTTCGACGTCGAGCCAACCCAAATATGCCAAAGCTGCCCCTTGCCGAAAACCCGTGGATCGAAGTCGATCGACATCGAGTCGTCTTCCAGAATATCTTCCAGAATAATGGTACGACAATGGCAATGGATTTGCATCTGGAGGATGCTCCGTCAATTGAGCGAAGTGAACCTCTCGACGCGACAAATAGAACCATCTATACACTAAATCAAGCCAATGACCCCTCGCCGCAGTTGTATCGTTTTAACACCATCGGCAGCGAAACGAACGCAGCGACCGCAGCAGCAGTTGCGCTACGTCCTCCGGGCGCGGGCTTTGATCTCATGCAGATGCACTACGATCGAGAGTACTCATCGTCTGCAGAACTTCTTCAACTCCCGTTGGTTGGTCCGAATCTATTGACACAACGATTGAATCGGATGCGGTACGCTCCGTATCGGCAGGTTCACGACGCCCCAACCGCAGCAGCCCCCTTGACTGGAACATTTGACACAAAGTATCTGTCTTCTGCCGAAGCAATGTTTCTCCAACCAGTGTTTCCAACGTTGACGCCTCCATCCATCCAAGTCCAGACCGCCCGTGATAATCGTTGGTATCGACTCTTCCAGTTTGTGGAAGTGCCTTCGCGTGTTCATCGAATGCTTGGGAACTATCTGACGCTGCAACGAATCCCTGGCAAGCTGAATGTCAACATGATCCGCCATCGAGAAGTGCTGGCGGGATTGATTGACAATCCGTTGTTCGCAGACGTTCCTCCGCTGCTGGATAAGGCACCAACGAATAACGAAGAAGATTTTCCGTTCATGACCAGTAGTCTGCAATTTGGCGGCACGGCACTGGAGCCTCGGGATGCGTGGATTGACCTGATCAAGGATCGTGACGGGCGATCGGTAAAAAGTTTCAATCCGACAACGGGCAGCACATCTCCTGACTTTTGGCTGCCGGCAACTCCATACGCCAATCCATTTCGGTCGTACGGCTTTCAAGGATCAAACTCGGCAGAGGATAACGGACTTGAACGGACGCCTCTGCGCCATATGTTGCAGGATCGAATTGATGGTGTTTCCGAAACAAACAGGCACTGGTTGGAAGTAGGTTCTACGGCGTTTCATCAATTGCCGGGGGATGTTAACACAGATCTAAATGAAGAACGTCGGTTCGCGGCTGTTTCTCAACGGCATCAGGTGATCTCAAAAATCCTGAACAACACAACCACTGTCAGTAACTGTTTCATCGCCTACGGTGTCGCGGCGTACTTTGAAGCCTACGAAGAACCAACCACGGGCCTGATTCGGGTGGGAGGTCGTTACGATCTTGATCAGGACGGCAGCACCGCGAACGACGAACAGCGAGCAGTCTTTATCATTGACCGGACGGAAGCCTTCAATGCCTACGACCCTGGGACCGGTGATTTCGATTGGAAGCGGTTGGTGAAGAATCAGGTGACAATCAAATAGGCGATGTCAAGCCCCCTCATCCGGCCTTCGGCCACCTTC